>CBIHPB010000074.1:0-13174 GCA_966211485.1 uncultured Bdellovibrio sp. | reverse complement strand
CAACTGTTGAAGCTTTGATGGAAGTTCCATCTTCTTCAGGCACAAAAGTTGGCGATGTTTTGAAAGAGACAATCGCAAAAATCGGTGAAAACTTGGTTATTCGCCGTTTCGAACGTTATGATGGCGCAGGTCTGGTTCACACTTACATCCACGGCGATGGCAAAATCGGCGTGATGGTTGAACTGACAACTAGTTCAACAAACGAAGCTGTTAAAACTTTCGCAAACGACGTTTGCTTGCACGTTGCTGCGATGAACCCACTGGCTTTGTCTCCGGACCAAGTTCCAGCTGAAGTCGTTGAAAAAGAGCGTGAAATCCTGAAAGCAAAAGCGATCGAGCAAGGCAAAAAGCCTGAAATGTTGGATAAGATCGTTGGCGGTCAAATCAACAAATTTTTGGCTGAAAGCTGCCTGTTGGAACAAGCTTTCGTTAAAAATCCTGACCAAAAAGTTAAAGACTATATGGCTGAAGCTGGCAAAAAAGCTGGCGAGACTTTCACAATCAAGCGATTCACTCGCTATGAATTGGGTGAAGGTTTGCAAAAACGTGCGAACAATTTCGCCGAAGAAGTTGCAGCTCAGACAAAGGGTCACTAATTGGCATCTTCCAAGTACAAACGTATTCTTCTGAAACTCAGTGGTGAAGCCCTGGCCGGCAAACAAGGCACGGGCATCAACAACCCGACGATCCAACAGATTGCTCGTGATGTTGCCACTGCTTTCAAAACGGGTGTTCAAATCGGTATCGTCATCGGTGGCGGAAACATCTTTCGGGGTGTAGCCGCTTCTGCTGAAGGTATGGACCGCGCCAGCTCTGATTATATGGGAATGCTGGCGACGATGATCAATTCGTTGGCTTTGCAGGACGCACTTGAAAAAGAGGGCGTTCCTGTTCGTGTCCAATCTGCGATCGCAATGGCTGAAATCGCGGAGCCCTACATCCGCCGCCGTGCCATCCGCCACCTTGAAAAAGGCCGCGTGGTCATTTTCGGTGCGGGAACCGGGAATCCGTATTTTACGACCGATACAGCGGCTGCTTTGCGTGCGATGGAAATCAACGCCGAGATCCTAATGAAGGCCACCAAAGTCGACAAAATCTACGACAAAGACCCTGTGAAAAATCCGGATGCAAAACCATTTGATCGCATCAGCTATATCGATGTGCTCAACAAAGGACTGCAAGTGATGGATCTCACAGCCGTCAGTCTTTGTATGGACAACAAGCTTCCGATTTTAAGTTTTGATCTCATGACCCAAGGAAATATTCTCCGTGCGGTCACGGGAGAAAATATTGGTACGATCGTTCAGTAAAACACTGGAGGACAACAATGACTGCAGACGCAAAAAAACAAGCTCAAGATAAAATGGAGAAATCCCTGCTGGCTTTGCAGAACGAATTGAAAAAGATTCGAACTGGCCGTGCTCAGGTTTCCATGCTTGATAATATCAAGGTCAATTACTACGGAAATCTCTCTCCACTGAATCAGGTGGCAGCGATTTCGACCCCGGACGCGAAATCATTTTTGATCGCTCCTTGGGAAGCTTCGATCTTGAAAGAAATTGAACAATCGATCATCAAAAGCGACATCGGTATGACTCCGATGAATGACGGCAAGGTCATCCGCTTGAAAGTTCCTGATTTGACTGAAGAGCGCCGTAAAGAGCTGGTGAAGCAGACGAAGAAAGTCGTTGAAGAAGCTCGCGTTGCGGTTCGTATGGCTCGTCGAGATGCCAACGAAATCGTGAAGGCGGCCCTGAAAGACAAGAAGATCAGTGAAGATGAATCTAAAAAATCTGAAACTGACATCCAAAAGCTGACAGACGACTACGTAAAGAAAGTTGATGCAATCTCTGATGAAAAAGAGAAAAGCATCATGACCATCTAAGAACGACACCTAAGGACTTCATGAGTCTTCCTAAGCACGTGGCAATCATCATGGACGGCAACGGACGTTGGGCGCAACTTCGAGGGCGCCCGCGCACCTATGGGCACATCAAGGGTGCCCGTGTCGCCAAAAAAGTGATCACCGCCTGTGTTGAAAAAGGCATTGCGAACCTGACGCTTTACGCGTTCTCTAGCGAAAACTGGCTGCGTCCGCAAACCGAAGTCATGTTCCTAATGAGTCTTCTGCATCGTTATCTGAAAAAAGAAACGGCAAACCTGATCCGTCAGAATATCCGCTTCCAGGTCATCGGCGATCGCAGCAAGCTTCCCAAAGAAGTTTTGAAAGTGATCGACTACGCGACCGAAAAAACCGCGCAAAACACCGGAATGAATCTGATTTTTGCGGTCAGCTACGGTTCACGTCAGGAAATCACCGAAGCAGCGCGGATTCTGGCGCGAAGAATTGAAGCGGGCGAGCTGAAATCCAGCGAGATTGATGAATCCATGCTTCATTCGGCGCTTAGCACTTCGGCTTGGCCAGACCCTGAGTTGATCATTCGCACCAGTGGCGAACACCGCTTGTCGAACTTCCTGATGTGGCAGGCCGCTTATTCCGAATTCTATTTCTGCGAAACACTTTGGCCTGATTTCTCTATTGAGGATCTCGATATCGCCTTGTTGAACTTCTTGAAACGCGAACGTCGCTTTGGGGCTATTCACCATGAAAACGCTCATCACTAGAGCTTTGTCGGCCATTGTGGCCGCTCTCATTGTCGGTTTTATTGTTTACCAATTCGATGTCCAAGGTCTGAAGTTTCTTTGTTATGTAGCGGCCTTCTTAGGCGTGCGCGAGCTGACTCGCATTCTGTTCAAGCCGGAAGATTCGTTGCTGATCAAAATTGTATTCGCCATCTTGGGTGTTGCGACCTTTGCGCTGGCGGTTCGATTTCCCGAGCATTCGACGCTTGGTTTTGTCTGTATTTCGATTTTATTTTGCTGCATCTCGATTGTTTACGAACGCCGCTTTGAAGATCTCACGGCCCTTTCGCTATTCCAGGCGAAAAGCATTCTCGGATTTTTCTACGTAGGCCTGCTGCCAGCGATGGCTTATCGAATTTTGGAAATTCCCAATGGAAAAATCTGGTTTTTGACAATGCTTCTGATCGTCTTTGCCGGCGATACTTTCGCGTACCTGACCGGAATGATGTGGGGAAATAAAAAGATCCTGCCTAAAATTTCTCCGAAGAAAACGATTGTCGGTTCCATGGGTGGATTGGCGGGATCTGGCGTGGCTGGCGCAGTTTGCGGCATTTATTTTCTGCCGCATGTTCCTTTGTGGGGCTTGATTCTTGTTTCACTGTTGACCGGAATTGTCGCGCAATTGGGAGATTTATTTGAATCTATGCTCAAACGTGTCGCTAACGTCAAAGACTCGGGAACATTGATGCCTGGTCATGGCGGTATTTTAGATCGACTTGACGGCGTGCTCTTCGGCACACCGATTTTGCTGGCCGGCGCCTTGTTGCTAGAAAACCTCTTTTGACGCAATTTGAGACACTGTCAGTTCACCAACAAGACACCAGAAGGTCCGGTTTTAGTTCTCAAGGCGTTCCAATTTCCATAAAGATGTAGCGCCAGTCAGAGGCGTTTTCTACAATAGAAGAACTATGGATATGATCTTCGGTTACCTTCATTCAGGTTTGTCTGCAGTTGTTCCCTTCATCATTCTTCTGGGTCTTTTGATCTTTGTTCACGAGCTGGGCCACTTTCTGGTCGCCAAGTTCTGGGGCGTGCGGGTTGAAATTTTCAGTATGGGTTTCGGAAAGAAAATTCTGAAATACAAAAAGGGTGATACCACCTATTGCCTGTCACTGATTCCGCTGGGCGGATATGTGAAGATGTTCGGCGACGAACTGGGTGCGCAAATTTCGGACGAAGAAAAAAGTGTGTCTTTCACTCACAAGCCCGTCTGGCAGCGGATTTCCGTCGTCCTAGCCGGTCCTTTGATGAACTATTTTTTCGCGATTTTAGTTTTCTTTATCGTCGCCTTGATTGGCGAGCAGATGAAAGCACCTGTGGCTGGTGACGTTTCCACTCAATCAGCAGCCTACCAAATGGGTTTCCGTTCGGGCGATCGAATCGTTAAGGCTGGCGGACAAAATATTCAAACTTGGGATCAGTTTGTTTCCATGATGACTCAAAATCATGATCAGACCCTGCAAGTTGAAGTTCGCCGGGCCGGAACAGAAACTGTCGAGTCCCTTCAGGCGACTCCACGTCTCGTTGCCAACCAAAATGTCCTCAGCACGGATGAAAAGATCGGTGAAGTCGAAGGTTTGGGTTTGTCTTCAAAAGCAAGCCTGGTCGGTGTTCGCTCGGAATCGGTGGCAGCAAAAGCTGGTTTGCAAACAGGCGACTTGATTAAGTCTGTTGGCGGACATCCAGTGAAATATTTCCGCGAGCTCGATAACTTGTTCGTTTCGCAACAGGGATCTGCGATCACAGTTGAAATCGAGCGCTTTGATATCAACGAAACCAGCAAATCACAGACTTTGAAAATTGAAGTTCCCGCAACTCAGTTTGCATCGATTCGTTCGATTGGAATTGAAGCTGCTGAATTGTACTTGGCGAAAGTCATGGACGCCTCTCCTGCTCAGGCAGCAGGTTTGAAGGCGGGAGATCGCATCCTGACAATCAATCAGACCACTCCACAAAAATGGGAAGACATCCTGGAAGCGGTGAAGTCTTACACGGGCGACAAGCCGATCGCTTTTGAAGTCGAGCGTGACGGTGCGACCAGCAAACTGGAAATCACTCCGCGCATGACTTCGCAAATGACTTCACAGGGTGGTGAAGAGAAGCGTTTCACTGTCGGAATCGTGCCTTGGGCATTTCCGGCGGCTCCTGAAATGTCTTTGATCAAAGCAGATGGTATCGGTGCTGCGATCTCTCGCGGGATTGAGAAGACAAACGAAATCACCAAGATGACTGTGCTCAGCTTTGTTCGTCTGATCCAGGCGAAGATCTCTCCGAAGAATATCGGTGGCGTGATCTCTATCGGACAGGCGGCTAGCGAGACCTTCAAGCTGGGCATGTCGCAATTCCTGCAGATGATGGCGGTTATCTCCGTGAATCTGTTTATTCTGAATTTGCTCCCTGTGCCTGTGCTTGACGGCGGACACTTGATCTTCTATTTGATCGAAGCCGTCAAAGGGGCTCCGGTCAGCATGCGAAAAATGGAAATCGCACAGCAAATCGGTCTCGTCGTTTTGATGAGCTTGATGGTATTTGCTTTGTTTAACGATTTCACTCGGCTCTTAGGCCCTTAAGGTTTTCGACGATGAATGTTTTGGCCCTTGAAAGCAGCACCTCCGTCGCTAGTGTGGCGATCTGCAAACAGGGCCAAGTCGTCGCCACCGAAAGCTCGGCCTCTCAACGAACCCACAGCGAATTTCTCAATCCCGCCATCGAGAGATGTTTGATTAAGTCCGGCCTGACTTTGGCGGACATTGATCTCTTTGCCTGTGGGATTGGCCCTGGAAGCTTTACTGGGCTTCGGGTTTCCGCGTCGATCGCCAAAACTTTCTCTCTGACTTTTCAAAAGCCTCTGGTGATTGCAGATTCGCTGACATTGTTAATGCAGACGGCTCGGGCGCAAGGTGCACTAAATAAAGATATAGTCTGTTTGATCAATGCTCATAAGAATATGAACTACATCGCGCGATTTTCCGGGACTGACATGACCTTGGGCCCGACGGCGATGACCATCCCAGATATCAACCAACTGGACTGGACCGCCGAAGGTCCAGTTCTGTGTCTGGGCGACGGGTTTAAGGCTTACGAGCGCGCTTACTCGCAGGACTTTCATCGAGCCATCGAGCGCGACACGGCTTACTCGGATTACCCTGCTGCCGCCACGCTGGCGACGCTGGCTCCGACTTTGCAGAAACAGAGCCAGACCATCGAATGGAATTTACTAAAACCCCTCTATATTCGCGCATCTGAAGCCGAAGAGAATCAGAGAGTTCGAACTCGATGATTTTGTATTTGGATGGAGCATGTGATGGCGGCAAAAATCTGGGTAACAGGTGCTGGTAAGGGCGGAGTTGGAAAAACGTTTGTGTCTTCCAGTTTGGGAATTACACTCTCGAAACTGAATCACAAAGTTCTTTTGATCGACTTCGATCTCAGCGGCGCAAATCTGCACACCACATTCGGCGAAAGCCCTTCGACGAAAAATCTTTCCAGCTACTTCAAAAATGAAGCTTCGTTGAAGGATCTGCACTACGGAACTCAGATTCCACGTTTGTCTTTGATCCAAGGTTTCTGGGATTCTTGGTCGCCAACCAACATTTCCACTGAACAAGTTCAGAAAATGATTCAGGACTGCCGTGAACTTCCGTTCGATTACGTGCTTTTTGATTTGGGACCTGGACCTTCGGCGGTACACCTGGAACTTTTCTTTCAAGCTGACGAGCGCATTTTGGTTTCCAACTCGGAGCCGACTTCTGTTGAAAAGAATTATCGCTTTATTGAAGCTTTCATCTGCCACTCGTTGAAAGAAAGTGCGACTCCGGATTCTTACGGGAAGCTTGAGCATACACTTCGCTCTTACCGCAGTCAGAAAAAGCAGGGATTTTTCTCGTTCCGCAAATATCTAGCAACTGAATGCGGATTTGATTTCGATTTCTTCGAGCAGCTTCAACAAAAGCCTTTGCGTCTGATCGTGAATGAATCGCGCAGTCGCCTAGACCAAGATCTTGGTCACTCGATCAAAAGTGTCTGCAATAAATATTTTGATCTCACAATCGACTATGTTGGCTGCATCGACTTCGACAATGCTGTGTGGCAGTCAGTGAAAAGTCGCGACCCAGTTCTGATCGACAAGCCTTTCACGCCACTGGCGGGGCAATTTCTCTCGATCTGCAAACAGCTCACGAACTCAAATACCAGTTCAAACTACTATCGAGCTGTGGTCTAATTAGGGTGTGGAAACGACAGGATACAATTACTACGACATTCTCGAAGTCAGCCCTCATTGTGCACAACACGAAGTAACGTCCGCTTACGAAAAAGCAAAGACGACATACTCGGGCGACAATCCCGCAATTTACACAATCTTTTCTGAAGAAGAAGCTCGCGATCTTCTGAAGCTGGTCGAAGAAGCTTACGCTGTGTTAGGCAACAAAACCTTGCGCACACTATATGACGAGAAGCTGGGACAAAATGGCATTCGCCGCGAAGATTTGAGCTTTGAAACTTTGAAGGCTCAAAGCAAAATTCAGCCGGCCGAGCTTCCGAAAAAGCCTTACGGAAAAATCGAATACAAAGTCGACGAGAAGTTTGAGAAAGAACTGAAAGCTCAAGATAATTGGACTGGCGCTGACCTGAAGAAGGTTCGCGAATACAAAAACATTCCTCTCGAGCGAATGAGCGAAACAACTAAGATCAGCGCTTATTACATCAACGCGGTCGAGAATATGGATGCGAAGAGTTTGCCAGCTCCCGTTTTCGTTCGCGGTTATGTCGCTCAGATCAGTAAATTTTTGGCTCTCGAAGAAAAACGAGTCTGCGACTCGTACATGAAGAATTTCAAAGAATCGCTTGAAAAATAATTCCGAATTTCAGGTCATCGAAGTCACCCAAGAAATGCTGGGGCAACGAGTGGACAAAGCTTTAAGCTTTGTCCCCGAAATCGGCTCGCGTTCACGCGCGGAAAGCCTGCTTGAAAAAGGCTTGGTCCGCGTCAATGGCGAAACGCCAAAGTCATCTTACCGAATCGAAGAATCCGACGTGATCGAGGTCAGTTATCCAGAAGTCCAAACTTCCGAGCTCAAGCCGATGAAGATGGATCTCGACATCTTGTTTGAAGATAAAGACATCATCGTCATCAACAAGCCGTCGGGACTGGTGATTCATCCAGCGGCCGGTCACCAAGACGACACCTTGGTGAACGCCTTGCTTGCTCATACGCCGGATCTTGCAATGAAGTTCGGAGAAGAACGGCCTGGTATCGTTCACCGATTGGATAAAGAGACAAGCGGCGTTCTTGTGGTCGCAAAGAACGATTTCGCGCAGGAAAATCTGTCAGAACAATTTCGCGCTCGCACCGTTCACCGCATTTATCATGCAATTTGCTTGGGACAACCTCCCCGCAAAGATGGAACCTACCAAAGTTTTATTGCTCGCCACCCGTCCAACCGAAAAAAATATGCGAGCTTGATTGGCGATGATCGAAAGATCATTCGCGAGCAAGATTTGGATCCAGGTGTTGGAAAATGGGCAGTGACCCATTACAAAGTTCTGGCGACTCATCCCGCAGGTCTTTCTTATCTGCAATTGAAATTGGAAACAGGTCGGACTCACCAGATTCGGGTGCATTTGTCGGAAGCGGGATACCCGCTTCTTTCCGACGATCTCTACGGATCAGACAGAAAACTGAAGAGCGTCCATGGCCACAGCAATCAAGATCTATTGAAAACCTCCACGCGTTGCGCCCTACATGCCTGCGAATTGGCGTTTCAACATCCTAAGACAAAAGAAAATCTATCTTTTCAGGTTCCGTGGCCCGATCATCAGGAAATTCGCGAGCACTTTTTCAAGAACCTCAAGGTATGAAGATCGAAGACACAAAACTTGGCACCAAAATCGAAACGAACCAATTCACGGTTCTTTTCGGAAACCGAAATTCAAACTCGGACAGTTTGTCACAAGAATTTCCACATCTGAGATTAAAACGAATCAAGCAAGTGCATGGTGATGCCGTGATACACACCAATCCGCATGCGATTGATTTCGCAAGAGAAGCCGACGCCCATTACTCGAACGAAGCAAACATCGCTTTGTGCATCTCCACCGCCGACTGCATCCCCGTGATGATATTTCACCAAAATCCAAAATGGATCGCCTCCATTCATGCTGGATGGAGAGGCGTCGAAAAGCGAATCGTTCCGAAAACGATCACTCAACTTGTGCGAATGGGTTGCAAAGCTGAAGAGCTCACCGTCTTAGTCGGTCCACATATTCAGAAATCAAGCTTTGAAGTTGGAAGTGATGTTCGGGATCAGCTACTCGCTTCAGTTAAAAATTCAGATTCACAGCTTTGGGAGAAAGTTTCGGAAACCAAATCGCTCGTCGATTTACATCAGGTTTTGAAAATGCAACTGCAAGAATGTGGGATCGATGCTCATCACTGTCATTTTGAATTTAAAAACACAGTCACCGATTTGAACTATCATTCATTTCGAAGAGATAAAGATAACTCCGGTAGACAGCTGAGTTTTATTGCTCTGAAGTAAGATATCTTTTGGGGTTTTCTCTAATGAGGTGCGTCCGGAAACGGGGCCTGGCACTTTTAGGAAAATGGTGGCTCGAGACGGAATTGAACCGCCGACACACGGATTTTCAGTCCGCTGCTCTACCAACTGAGCTACCGAGCCATTGCAGGTGTGCCGCAAAAAAGAGGCTTTAGTTACCTAGCAAATGGCTCTTGTGTCAATCAGACCTTTTCAAATGCCGCTTTTAAATCCGCCATCAGATCTTCGAGGTCTTCGATCCCCACACTCAAGCGAATGAGAGAGTCGTCAATGCCTAGAGCCTTGCGGTTCTCAGGGGGAACGCTAGCGTGCGTCATAATGGCCGGATGCTCGATCAGGGATTCAACCCCGCCCAAACTTTCAGCAAGCGAGAAGACCGAAACGTTTTCCAGGAAGGTTCGGGCTGCATCCATCCCACCTTTGATAAAGAAGGTGATCATTCCGCCCATTCCCAGCATCTGTTCCTTGGCCAAAGCATGCTGAGGGTGAGACGCCAAACCAGGGTAAACAACCTTGGCGACTTTCGGATGAGATTCCAGGAATTTCGCGATCGCCATGGCGTTCGCTTCGTGAGCCTTCATTCGGATCGGCAGGGTTTTCAGACTTCGCAGGCACAAGAAAGCATCGAATGTCGCCTGAATTCCACCCATCGAGTTGGTCAAAAATTGAATACGCTCGGCAATCTCGGGACGGTTGGTGACCATGGCGCCACCGACCACATCCGAATGTCCACCGATGTACTTGGTCACCGAATGAACGACAATGTCTGCTCCCAAGCTCAAAGGACGCTGGAAGCATGGGCTCATGAACGTGTTATCAACTGCGACCAAAATTCCATGCTTCTTGGCTTCCGCCGCAATTTTGCGGATATCAACCAGCTTCAAAGTCGGATTGGTCGGAGTCTCCAACCAAACCATCTTTGTATTTGGCTGAATCGCCTTCGCAAAATTCTCTGGATTCGTCAAATCGACATAAGAAAATTGCATTCCATCGTGACGAAGAACTTTATCGAACAAACGGAAAGTTCCACCGTACATGTCATCGCCGGCAATCACATGGTCGCCACTCTTCAAAAGATGCAAAATCGTCGTCGTAGCCGCGCATCCCGAAGCAAACGCAAACCCATGGGTTCCGCCTTCAAGGCTGGCCAAGCAATCTTCGAAAGCTCGTCTGGTTGGATTGTGAGTCCGACTGTATTCCCAACCTTTGTGAACGCCCGGAGATTCCTGCACATACGTAGATGACAGGTAAACCGGAGTCATAATCGCGCCGGTTGTTGGATCCGGCGATTGTCCGGCATGGATAGCTCGGGTTGAAAATCCTAAGTTCTTCATTTCTTTTTTCATAGCAGACCGTTTTCTTTCATCCATTGGTCGTTGAAGACCTTGCTGAGATAAGCTCGTCCATTGTCCGGGAACAAAATGACGATATTGCTAGGTTTCTCTAGTTTCTTTGCATATTCCATCGCGGCAACCAGTGCCAACGCTGCTGATGGACCCACACACATGCCTTCATGTGCGATCAATTTGCGAGTCATCTGGAACGCCGACTTGTCATCGACTTGAACCACGCCATCCATCACGTTGAACTGAACGTTATCCGGGAGCATGTCCTCCCCGACACCTTCGACTTTGTATGGCTTTGGTGGATCGACAATCTTCTTATGATAGTAGAGATCGTACAAAATACTGCCGATTGGATCTGCGAGAATGACTTTAACGTTCGGATTCTTCTCTTTGAGATACTTTCCGACTCCAGAAATCGTTCCGCCGGTTCCAGCACCGGCAACAAATACATCTAGTTTATTCCCCAACTGTTCCCACAACTCAGGACCGGTTGTCTTATAATGACGGGCGAGGTTGTCAGGGTTGTGATACTGATTCGTGCAGAAGGCACCCGGAATTTCTTTTGTCAGTCGAGCGGTCACCGAATAATGACTGCGAGGATCATCGGGTTCGACACCCGTCGGAGTGATGATGACCTCGGAACCATAAGCACGCAAGATGGCGCGTTTTTCTTCCGAGATCTTATCTGGCATCACGAAAATGGATTTGTATCCTTTAATCGCGGCTACCATGGCCAAACCCAAACCGGTGTTTCCCGAAGTGGCCTCGACGATAGTGCCGCCTGGTTTCAAATCACCCCGGCGCTCGGCCGCTTCGATGATTTCGATGGCGATGCGATCTTTCACGCTGCCACCTGGATTGAAAGTTTCCATTTTGGCCCAGAACGTGTGCGGAGATCCGGCGGTGACTTGGTTCAGTTTGATCAGAGGCGTATTTCCCACGGCCTCCAGCAGATTATTAAAAACATTCTTCATAGTTCAGGTGCCTTCTCTTTCGATTTTCGTTTCTTCGTCGGTTCCAGTTGAATATGGGACATCAAACCCAAAACAGTGTTCATCTGGGCAATCGAGTCGTTCGTATACTCGATCCCATTTTCCTGCATGAGCTTTTTAACCCGGGATTGGTTTGGCTTATCCTTGGTGAGCTCTTCAATCAAGGAAGTTAGTGTCTCAAATGACACGGGTGTGGAATAATTTTTTGCCATGATGCCCCCTAAGCCCTCCCAATTTATCGGGAGCGCCCGGGGCTATCAACTTTAATCAGGTTTGAGAGAGAAATGATGTCAAGAATGGCCCGATGAGCAGAGCCATAAAGGCTGGAAATTGGAATAACAAAAGCGGGATTAGCGATTTGATCGGAAGAACGGCAACGAACTCGTCGATTTCCAGTTTGGCGGCCTCGTAAACCTCTTCTTCCAGGCCGCAAATCTGCTGGTGAATGGGTTCGCCCCGCAGCCCCATTTCCAAAATTTCCAGACATTGACGCCGAATAAAGGTCATCGACGCCAGAATTTCGTTCGGCGGACGCCCCATTTCAAGAAATTTCAGCCACAACGCCAGTTGCTGTCGCCAAGGATCGGCCGGTTGAGCTTCGACGTAGCCTTGCAACGTCTTTCGCAGCGACAACCCTTTCTCCAAACCAAAGCGGACTTCCATCAAAAGCTCGAGCGGCGGTGCTATATTTTCCACTTGTAATTTCTCCCCATCTTTTGAACGACGAACAATCCCACTGTGAATAGCAAGGCTGAACCCATCACCAAGCCCATATGTTTCCTCAATCCAAAGTCACTTTGAACGTAGGCCAACACCAAAAGGTACATGCCGGTGATAATCCAGGATTGAAAACGCACCTGCAGCAAAGCTTGTCTCGACTTCTGTCGGAATCCCTTTTCCATTTGCAGGCGACGTCGAAGTGCGCGCATTCGATCGACCGGTTTGTGCGCCGATTGATCAACTAAGGCCAATTCACGGAAGAAAAACTGGATTTGCGCGTCGTCGCCAAGACTTTTGATCTCTTTTTGATACTGAAGAGCGCTGACGAACTCCAAAAGTGTGTAACGGATGTGATGCGTGTTGCGCTCGAGACAGATTTGCAGCGCCGGACGGAAACCTTTTCCTGATTTCATCGACAGAATCAACTGATCAAGTATTGGAATGAACTGCTGTTTCAGAATTTGCTCGCGCTTGTTCTGAATCCACATCGGAACCCACCATGGCGACAAAAAGATGACGATGTTGACAAGCGTGAGAAGGAAAATAACTTCACGGAGAAGAAAATTCAGCACGATGACCGTCAAAAAACTGAACACTCGGATGTGAATTGTCTTCTCGGCGGAAAATATTTGGAGAATTTCTCCGGTCCGAAGTGTCCGATGCACGACCCACAATCCGAAAAGCGAAAGCGCAGACCAAATCAACATGCGAAAACCTCCGTTGAGATCCAGATGCGCAAAAAAAGTGCTCAAGAAAAAAAATTTTATTGACGATAGAAGTCACATTGGGAACACTTAACTTAAGAAGTCTTCTTTTTATCTCGCGAGAGATGGGAAGAAAAAGTTAAAGGAAGAGAAGAACAACCATTGCCATCCCATTAGGGGATCCTTAGGAGGAACACATGGCTAAGAAGAAA
>CBIHPB010000073.1:0-13404 GCA_966211485.1 uncultured Bdellovibrio sp. | reverse complement strand
GCCAAGCAAGGCGGCGTGGTTCAAGCTGCGCCCCCGTGGCCGAACCCGCGGATCGCTGGGTGTCCTGCCCAGCGATTCAAAGTATTTGGGAGATTTCGGGTGATCTGCGCTTCGCTGGATCTTGCGAATTTCTGCAACTAAAAAGTGAGTAAGTAAGACCTTCCATCGAAGACCATTAAAATGGTCACGTGACCAATATATTGGTCTTCGACTTAAGCCAGATAGCTCTCGATTGCATGGATGCACGGCCCACATGATTAAGTCAGATTCCAGCCCAAAGTCAGAGCCAGCAGGACTTTGAATTCTCGCACGGCAATCTAAAATAAAGAAATGATCCAAACCCGATGTCGGCATTTCAACGGCTACAAACCCTGTGGCAAAAGCAACAACTGCAGCGAATCTTGCGAGCATCGCGAGCAAGTAGCGGGAAGTGTCTTGATCATCCACTTGGGAGCACTCGGAGCAGTGGTGCGCTCGACAGCATTGTTGAGCTCCATTCGCGCCAAATATCCAGGACACTTGATCACATGGGTAACCGACAAACCAGCAGACCAGTTACTTCGCCATCATCCGGAGATCGATCGCGTTCTGACAACGACAGCGGATGATTTGTTGTTACTTAAAGCTTTGAAATTTGATGTGGCGTTGGTGATCGATAAATCCCTGAAAGCCAGCGCCATTCTTGCCAGCACCCAGGCCAATCAAGTTCTTGGCTTTCAGGCGGACTTGGTTACAGGCGCGATTTTACCAGCAACTCCGGCGGCGGAAGAGCTTTGGCAAATTGGGCTTAGCAATCAAAAGAAATTTTTTGAGAACCGGAAAAGTGAAACTCAGTTGGTGCTGGAAGCTTTGCAGTTGCAAACGCACAGCGCTCAGGTGAGAAATGATTTACCGGAGTATAATCTTCCTTTGTCCACAGCTGAGGCCGATCTGCAGGAAAAGCGCAGACTGGATTGGCGGCTTCATCCGGATCAGCCCGTGATTGGGTTGAATACTGGTTGTAGCAACGTGATGCCAGCGAAGAAGCTTAGTGTTGAGTTTCAGCGCCAGGTGATTCGCCGGCTTCTTGGTCTGGGTTATGAGAATTTGGTGCTGCTGGGCGGGCCGGAAGATACGGAAAGAAATTTTCAAATCGGGGAAGGTTTGCCTGTGTTTCAAAGCCCAACCGATCGCGGACTTCGCGACGGTTTGGTCAGTGTGGCCGCCTGTGATTTGGTTTTGACGGGCGACAGTCTAGGAATGCATATGGCGATTGCGAGGAAAAAGTTTGTGACCGCCTGGTTCGGTCCGACCTGTGCGCATGAGATTGATTTGTATGGACGAGGTGTCGCGATTCTGGCCAAAGTCGCGTGCTCGCCGTGCTGGAAGAGAACTTGTGACAAGGCCGAGATGTGCTATGATCAGGTCAGTTTGAGCGAAGTCATTCAAGCATTGCAGCAGGGAATTCGTCAGTGGCAGGAACAAAACGCATCCTTCTTATCCAAACAGCCTTTCTAGGCGATTTGCTGCTGTCTGTTCCCTTGCTGAAATATTTGAAAACCCAGTTTCCTGAATCTGAAATTTCTTTGGTTTGCCGCAAAGGTTTCGGCGCACTTTTCAAAGATCTGCAATTGATCGATCGCAGTTATGAGATTCAGAAAAAAAACAAAGAGTCCTATCAAGCGGCCCTTCGGCAGTTGGAGACCACTGAATTTGATCTTTTGCTGTCACCGCATGAATCTTTGACGACCGCATTTTTTGTTCGCAAGCTTCAGGCGAAAATGAAAATCGGATTTCACCGCAGGTGGAATGGTGTTTTCTTCGATAAACGAATCAAAAAAAATCTCGCACTTCCAGATGCCATTCGGCAGATGTCACTTTTAACCGGGCAGGATCCGCTGTTGAATGAACACATTCAGCAGTTTCAAAAACAGGAAGCCGAGTGGAAAAGCCAGGGCGAGAAGATGCTCTCACCCGTGCCGGCCTGGGCTTCGCCGATTGTGAATCTTCCCAATACCTGGGCGCAGCTGCAGGAAAAATTTCAGCTGCCAGCGCGGTCGATCTGCCTTTTTCCGGGAAGCGTGTGGCGCACCAAGCAGTGGACCGAAGAAGGATTTCTGGAGCTGGGACAAAAGCTTTACGAGCAAGGGCATTCGCTGCTGATTATGGGTGGCCCTGGAGAGGAAGAGCTGGCCGAGCGAATTGCGGCCGTGATTCCTGGCGCGCAAAGCCTTGCCGGAAAGACAACGCAGCTGGAAACGCTGGTTGTATTATCGAAAGCGGATATGGTTGTGACCAACGATAGCGCTGGCCAACACTTGGCAGCCTTGGTCGGAACGCCCACGGTCTCTGTTTTCGGCCCAACCGTTTTGGAATTCGGATATCGTCCGTGGAATTCAAAGGCCGTGATCGTGGAGAGAAAAGGTCTGTCCTGCCGTCCTTGTGGAAAGCATGGCCATAATAAATGTCCGATCGGGACGCATGAGTGCATGAAGAAAATTTCTTCAACCGAAGTTCTACAGGCCTGTCAGGAATTTCTGTTTCTGGTGTCTCGCCGAAGCAGCTCAAAAAAAATATAGGCTGAGAGTTGTCTCAGCCCGATTTTTAGTCTTTGAAATCTTCAACAGCGATTCCGTATTTTTTGATTTTACGTAAAAGCGTGTTTTTTGGAATATTCGCCTGAGCCACAGTCTGATTGATGCGGCCCTTGTTGGCCTTCAGCGCGGAAACGATAAAGTCTTTCTCGGCCTGCTCTTTGAAAAGCTCAAAATCCAAAGGCTGACTGGAAGAAGGTGCTGTCGACATTTGACCAGCGACTGTTTCCACCTGACGAACCACATCCGGCAAGCTCTCGGGCTGAATCATATTCGAGTTTTCGACGATAAACGCGCGTTCAACCGCGTTTTCCAGTTCGCGAATATTTCCCGGCCAGCGATAGGACTTCAAAGTCTCGATGGCCTCTTTTGAAATGCCAGCAATCTGAGAATTGTGAGCCTTGACGAATTTTTTAATAAAATGCTGAACCAATGCCGGGATGTCATCTCGGCGATCGCGCAGCGGCGGCAGGAAAATCGGCATCACGTTCAAGCGATAGAAAAGATCTTCGCGGAAATCTTCTTCGCCAATCATTTTTTCGAGATTGCGGTTCGTCGCCGCGATAATGCGGGCGTTGGATTTTACTTCTCGGTTGCTGCCGACTGGGAGAAATTTCTTCTCTTGCAAAACGCGCAGCAATTTGACCTGCATGTCGGGGCGAAGCTCGCCGATCTCGTCCAGGAAAAGGGTGCCGTTGTTGGCGACTTGGAATTTTCCGATTTTGCGCTCGGAAGCGCCAGTGAATGAGCCTTTTTCGTGTCCGAAAAGTTCGCTCTCCATCAGATTTTCTGGAATCGCACCGCAGTTGATGGCCACGAAGGATCCGCTTTTGCGAGGGGAGTTGTAGTGAATCGCGCGTGCGACCAGTTCTTTACCGGTTCCGTTTTCACCGCGGATCAGAACTGTCGTGTCGACTTTGCAAAGTTTGTAGATAAGGCCAAAGACCTCTTTCATCTTTTGCGAGCTGCCGACGAATTCGGAATCCACGTCGTCATCGAAAATCGGGTTTGAAAGTGCGAGGCTAGAAACCATCTCGCGGGCCTCGGCTGATTTGCGCACCAGTTCCGCCAGACGCTGCGGGTTCACCGGTTTTTCGATATAGTCGTAAGCGCCGTCTTTGATTGCGCCGACGGCATCTTGCAGGTTCGAATGGGCTGTCATGATCACAACGAAAGTTCGGGGATCACTTTCCTTGATCAGCTTCAAAGCTTCAAGGCCGTTCATCTCCGGCATGCGAACGTCCATGATGACCAGATCGAAATCGCCTTTTTCAAACAGCTCGAAGGCCACTTTGCCGTTGCCGGCTTCGGTGATGGCGAACTGCATTTCGGGAATATTTGTTCGCAGAATATTGACGACGTTGGTGCGAAGTTCTGCTTCGTCGTCGACGATCAAGACATTCATTTGGCCGTTCAATTGATTGGGGCCCGTGTTCTGTGTCATGTGCTCACCTCTTCTTCCAGCGGCAGCGAGAAAGAAACTTTTGTTCCCTTGCCGAGTTCACTTTCAAGGAAAACTTCTCCGCCGTGGAGTTCGATAAAATATTTCACCAAGTAAAGTCCAAGACCGGTCCCTTTGGTTTTCAGGTCCTGATCTTTTCCGCGCACGAACTTGCGCCAAACGTTTGCGACCTCATCGGCTGGAATGCCTTCGCCCGTATCTTGGATCTCGATCCAAACTTTGGGGCCGACTTCGTGCGAATTGATCTCAATTTTTCCGCCAATCGGAGTGTATTTAATCGCATTTTCCACGAGATTGATCAAAACCTCGCGCATCAATGTGAAGTCCACTTCGATCGAAAACATGGGCTCTAGCGTCGAGCGGATTTGGATCTGCTTTTCCTGCGCCAGCGGAGTCAATTGCTCGACGGCCTCTTGAATGGTCTCGTTGATATCGCCGACTTCTTTGTTGAGCTGGAAGTCGCGGGACTCGACACGAAGGACCTTCAAAATACTTTGGATGTAGCGATTGAGTTCGTCACTGGACATGCGCAGTGATTTCAGATCCGTGTTAAAGCCAGCAGTCCCGGGATCACCCAGTAAGCGATCAACGATGGCCTGAATTTTGGCGATCGGCGTTTTGAGGTCATGGCTAATCAACGAGACAAAGTTGTTCTTGAGCTGCTCAAGCTCTGAGAGATATTTTTGTTCTTGGCGCAGGAACCAGTTTCGTCGCTCGATGATATTGGCCTGATAGCCGATAAAGATCACCCAGGTCGCCAAAAGCTGCATGGCGGTTGAAATAGCCGGAATCCAAATCGCAAACAGGTCAAAAACCCAAGCTGACAGCGCCACTGATAAGGTGGCAAGCCATAGCATGAACACAAACGCAATCGTCTGCGGATAGCTGGTGATCATGAAAACGCTGAGGATCATCAGCGGCAACAAGAACCAAACATAAATCCAATTGCTGGCGCGGAAGATCCAGCGATTTTCGATCGTGTTATCCAAAATCTGCGCAAACACTTCGTGACGAGCAGAGGACCCGAGAGGTGTCAGGTACTGCGTGCTCGAAGCGCTTTCCGATCCGATCAGAACATATTTGTTCCGGAACGCATCCTCGGGGATTCGGCCTTCGACCACGTCGCGAAGCGAGTACTCGGTGAAACTTCCGGAGGCTGCGCGGTAATTGATAATGCGCGAGCTGTGCCAATCGAAATCTCGGTCGACCAGGCGGGCGATGAAATTATCTTGAGTCGGAATAAAGCGGCGGATGATTCCGTCCTCATCGCGGGTCAACTGAATCGATCCGATATTGGATCGCAAGTCGTCCGAGAAAAGCGGCTGGTTGATTCGCTCGCTCATCGCCACGGTTGTGCCCCAGACGATTTTGGGATGTTTCAAAAGTTTGATTTGATGCAAAGGCATTCTCAAGGGGCCCAAGTTTTCGCTGAAGAACAAAGCGACGCCGACCTTGCGCGGATTTTGTGCGAGCACGCGGCTCATCAGATCGGTCCACAGTTCGCTGCTCCAGTAAAAACTGTCGGTGACATCCGTGATTTCGCCGACGGGTCCAAAGCGCGATCGCAGTCCTTCGGGTTCGGCGAGATCGGAGGCGCGCAGGGTGATCAAAACGATTTGCGAACTGACGGATTGGTTGCCGCGAATTTGCAAGCGGCTGTCGTAAGAGGTGACCTCGTCATTGAATAGAATTACGCAGCCAAGCGCCCAGCAAAGCAGGGCCCGCAGCACGACCCCGCGCGATCGGGATAACTGCCGGTAAAGATGGCGAAAACTGAGGCGAATCTGACGTGATCGGATCATGAATGATGCACCATAACAAAGGTCCTTGAAAATTCAAGTTCTTTTGGAATTCTCCCTCAGTTATCATGGGCTTATGCAAGTATGGTGGGACCCCGAAAAATGGCAGCAAGATCACATCCAAAGTGGTCGTAAACCCGTCGCTTTAACGCTTGGAAACTTTGACGGCGTTCACAAGGGGCACCAAAAGCTTCTGCGCAATGTGACCGATCAGGCGCGGGCGATTGGCGGCCAGTCGCTTTTACTGACTTTTCACCCGCATCCAGCGCAGATTTTAGCTCCCGAAAAGAAACATGTGCGACTTTTCACTCTTCGAGATCAGCAGCAAGAACTGGCCAGATATGGTTTGGACGGGGTTCTTCGCCAGGCGTTCTCGAGAGAATTTTCGGGCATCTCGGCCCCTGATTTTTTGGAAGACTACATCCTGAAATATTTTCAGCCTCAGTACATCACCGTCGGCCAGGATTTCGTGTTCGGGGCCCATCGTCAGGGGAATCATCAGCTGTTGAAGGCTTTCTGTGACAAGCGAAAAATCAAACTGGATTTGGTGCCATCGCTGCAAGTGAATGGCGAAACCGTTTCGACTTCGAATATTCGCAGGCATCTGATCGCGGGCGAGCTCGAGCAGGCGGAAGCTTTGCTGGGTCGGCGGTATTACCTACAAGGTGTGGTTGAAAAAGGGGCGGCTCGTGGTCGAGTGTTGGGCTTTCCGACGGCGAATATCAAACCCGATGTCGATTTTTTCCCGCGCATGGGCGTTTATATTTGTGAGGTTTTGCGTTGGCCGGATCCCACAAAAAGATTCCGCGCGGTGATGAATGTGGGACTGAATCGAACCTTTGTGGAAGGCGATCACCAGCCGATCAAAGCCGAGGTGCACCTTCTGGATTTTTCGGAAGATCTTTACGGGCAGACGTTGCAAGTCGAGCTCTGTCATTACCTGCGCGAAGAAAAAAAGTTTCCGTCCATGGAAGCTTTGAAGCAGCAGATTCAAGCCGATGTTGAAAGTGCGCGACGATGGGTGCCGGATGGGACCCTGCCATGATTCGGGTTGGTGAATTCGCAGACCCGATTTTTGAAAAACGAAAAGAATTTTGGTTGCAGCATCTGAAGTTGGATTTGCAGTGGGTGGATTTTTCCGCCGAGCAACTGGCCGATCCGGTTGCGATGCTGAAATCCAAAGATGTCGATGGCGTGCTGATGCCGACCGGGTTCTCGCAAAGCTTGCTAGCGGCTTCGAACCGGATTCCGACTGAAGTTCGTGAAGTGAGTCTGGTGGATTCTATCGTGCGCTTGCAGGACAAGCTTTGGATCCGCAGCTACCTGCGCGTGGCTTTGCATCAGCAGATTCTCTTGCATGCACCGTCGCTTGACACGCACTCGATTGTCTATGTCACGGGATCGGACGCGCAGGCGCGGATGTGTGCGGCGATTGCGATTCGCATGGGTTTTCAAAAAATCATTCTGATCGCCGAAGACCACGAAGAAGCCCAGCGGATTGTGGCCGATATTTCTAAAGGATTTTTCGATTTGGATTTTAAACTTTTGCGTGAGACCGAGCTGACTTTACAGCCGAACAATGGATCCTTGCTGCTCAACACACTTCCAGTCGAGACCGGCGGGATTGTATTCGAAGATCTGACCTATCTTAATTTTTTGCGCAAAGATGGCTTGGTGGTGGATCTACCTCCGGGATCCGGCGTTGCAAATCCTCTGCTGGAAGAGGCGACACACGTTGGGATTCGACGGGTGGCGGGATCTGAAATCTGGGGAGTGCGGGACTTCATGTTTCTTCAAGAGCTGGGTGTGGTGAAGCTTTCTCAGGAAGAATACCTCTCACAGTGGCTCAAGTTTCTCTCAGAGGAAAAACAGACGTAGGTCCAGTAACATTCTCCCTCTCTGTCGGGATAAAATGAACGCTTAATCGTCGACATCATGTTTAGGCGTTTTGACAGGGGGACTCATGGCGAGCATCAAGCTCGGTGAATTGCTAGTAAAGCAGGGGGTGGTCCGCCCCGAGCAAATGACACGCGCACTGGAAGAGCAAAAAAAATCCGGCAGCAAGCTGGGTTCGGTTCTTGTTCAGCTGGGAATGGTGAAAGAGAACATGCTGCTCAAAGCGCTGGAGCAGATTTTCCAAGTGCCCGGAATTGATCTCAACACTTTTCAAATTCAGCAAAACGCCATTCAAATGGTGCCTCGGGATATCTGTGAAAAATATTTTCTGATCCCGGTGCAAAAAGTCGGAGCGAACACGTTGGTTGTGGCCCTGTCGGATCCAACCAACACGGCCATGCGAGATGACTTGCGATTTATCACGCGCTGTAAAATTCAGCCGGTGGTCGCGACGGAAAACGGAATTTTAAGCGCGATTGATAAGTACTATGGCGCCAGCGTCACGGTGATCGGTAAAGAGGTCGACAAGGCCGAGGCCAGCCAAAACGAATCTGGTCAGGGCGGCGAAGATCTCGATCTCGCAAGTCTTGCGGCCGAAGAAGAATCCAGTCCGATCATCAAATTCGTGAATGCGATCTTGCAAGATGCGATCAAAAAGCGCGTGTCGGATATTCACTTCGAGCCTTACGAAAAAAAATTCCGCGTGCGCTATCGCATCGACGGAAATATGGCCGAAGCTTCCAGCCAGTCGTCGGCATCGGCGGCGGCGATCGCGAGCCGTATTAAAATCATGTCCAAGCTCGACATCGCTGAAAAACGCCGGCCGCAAGACGGTCGTATCAAACTTCCGCTGAAGGGCGGAAAGTCCATGGATTTTCGTGTCAGCGTGCTGCCGACCATCTGGGGCGAGAAAGTCGTGCTTCGTCTTTTGGATAAATCGAACTTACAGCTGGATATGACCAAGCTTGGCTTTGAAAGCGAAGATTTGGCGATTTTCAAAGAGCATGTGCACAAGCCGCAAGGACTTCTCTTGATCACGGGGCCGACCGGATCCGGAAAGACGACGACGATTTACTCGGCACTGGCTGAACTCAATCAGCCGGATGTGAATATTGCAACTGCGGAAGATCCGGTGGAATTCAACTTGGAAGGGATCAATCAGGTTCAGATGAATTCCGATATCGGACTGAACTTTGCCGATGCGCTGAGAAGTTTCCTTCGTCAGGATCCGGACATCATCATGGTGGGGGAGATTCGTGACTTGGAAACAGCCGAGATCGCGATGAAGGCCGCCAGCACGGGTCACTTGGTCGTCAGCACCTTGCACACCAACGATGCTCCGCAGACAATCATTCGTCTGACCGAGATGGGGGTCGCACCCTATATCATCACATCGACTTTGAATTTGATCGTGGCCCAGCGTCTGGTCGGAAAAGTTTGCGAAAACTGCAAGGCTCCGATCGAAGTGGCGCCGCAGACATTGATTGATCTAGGTGTCGATGAAGCCGATGTGGGCGAGTATCAGCTTTTCAAAGGCCGGGGATGCCCGACTTGTAACGGGATCGGTATTAAGGGTCGTATCGCGATTTTCGAGCTCATGGAGATGACGCCGAAAATGCGGGATATCATCCTGCGCGGCGGAAGTTCGGAAGAGCTGCGAAAATTGGCGCGCCAAGAGGGGATGCGAACCCTGCGCCGAAGTGCTTTGCTGAAATTAAAACGTGGTCAAACCACGATTGAAGAAGTTCTCAATACATCAGTAAAGGATGTGTAGTCATGACATGGATTCAGTCTTGTCTGAAGCTGGCGCAAGAACAAAAAGCCCAAGAGGTTTTGATTCAAGCCAATCGGCCGATTCATTTCCGCATGGGAAAAGATTTGGTTCCGGTGAAAAATTCTTCAGCAAATGGGAATGAGTCCCGTCAGGTGCTTTCGCAAATCTTGTCCGAGGATGAAAAGCGAATGCTGTATGAAAATCTCAAAGTCGACGGCATCAAAACGATCAATGGCGTGTCGTTTAAGTTTGATTTTCAAATCGATTTTGAAGGCGTGAACGGCTCTTTGGTTTTGCAGAACGAAGGAACCAGAAACTGGAATTTCCCGCCGATGGTTTTGGAATCAGTTTACCGTCCGCAAGGCTTGAGTTTGGTCGTTGGTCCGCGCCGCTCGGGCAAAACTTCGGTTTTGGCCCAGGTTCTGTCGCAAGCGGCGGGTCGTCAGAAAGTCATCGCGGTTTACACCGACGATGAGACTCAGAATCTGCAAGCGGCCGACTGCGTGTTGATGCAGTTTCCGGTCGAGCAGCTGACGAAAAATGGCGCGATTAAAACGGCGGACTTGATCGTGATCGATTCTCAGCAGCCGGTTTTCTGTGAAACCGCTTTAAGTCTCGCGGAAGAGGGCCGGTCGGTTGTCCTGACTTTGCCTTTCTGGGATCTTTCCATGGGGCTTGAGCGCATGATCGATCTGATTGCGGGGGCTGAAGATAGCCGGGCTCGTCGACTGTCGGCGACTTTGCAAATGGCACTGGGGCTGAAGCTGGTTCCAGGAATTGAAACCAGTCTGCAAGGCGTGTTTGAAGTGATTTTTGGAAATAAGGAGATTCAATCGGCGATCCGCGCCCGCGAGCTGGCGGAAGTGCCCGTGATCGTCAAAGCGATGGCTGAAAAAACCGGGATGCGCACGGTGAACCATTCGCTGTTTCAGCTTTTGATGAAGCGAAAGATTGAAGTCAAAACAGCTTTCGAAGCCAGTCCCGATCCGGAAGAACTGGATGCGCTGTTGAAGAAGGTCGGAATTTAAACCACAAGCCAGGGGAGACTGACGCATGGGTCGTTATATGTTCCAGGCCAAGAATGCGGCCGGAAAAATCCAGATTGGCCAAGTGGAGGCAACGGACGAAGTCGAAGTCCGCAATAAGCTGAAAGCGCAAAACCTGATCGCGCTTAAAATTTTGCCGGCACCGGGTGCTCAGGCGATGAAAAATCCGCTTGGGATGCTGGGTGGAGGCCGTGTTTCCGCTAAGGATCTGCAGATTTTCACTCGTCAGTTTTCCACTTTGATCAACGCCGGTATTCCGGTGGTCGATTCCTTGAAACTTCTGAGCGAAGGTAAGCGGGATCCGACATTGAAAGAGGCGGCCCAGAAAGTCCGAACGGCGATTGAATCCGGAAAGCGCCTGGGGGATGCGATGGCCACCATGCCGAACGTCTTTGACCGTTTTTACGTGAACATGGTGCGAGCGGGTGAAGAGGCCGGTATCTTGGACGGAATCTTGATGCGTCTGGCTTCCTACATGGAAAAATCTGAAAAGCTGCGCAAGCAGGTGAAGGGTGCGTTGTTCCTTCCAGGTGCGATCATCGTGGTTGCGGCGATTGTTATTTCGGGTATCTTGATATTTGTTATTCCGCGATTCCAGGAACTGTATCAGGGCGCGGGCCGTGAACTTCCGTTTCTGACTCGAATCGTGGTCAGCCTTTCGCAGATGTTTATCCATCGCTGGTACCTGGTGCTGGGGGGAATCGTGGGGATTCCATGGGCACTGCTGTCGTGGATGAAGACGACCGAAGGAAAAGAAATCACCGATCGCATTTTTTTGAAGGTTCCTTTGTTCGGAGAGTTGATTCAAAAATCGGCGGTGGCGAAACTGTCGCGAACTCTTTCCACACTGCTGTCTTCCGGCGTCAGCGTCATGGATGCCTTGGATATTGCGGCCCGCACGGCCGGGAATGTGGTGATCGAAGGAGCGCTGGTACGCAGTAAGGATTCGGTGATGACCGGTCGTCCGCTCGCCGCTCCACTGCAGAAAGAGCCTGCGATTCCGGATATGGTGGCACAGATGATCGCCATCGGGGAAAGTTCCGGTACCTTGGATACGATGCTGGGAAAGATCGCCGATTTCTACGAAGATGACGTGGAAAATGCGGTGAAAGCGCTGACATCGATGATCGAACCCTTGCTGATGATCTTCTTGGGCGGTACGATTGCGGTACTGGTTTTGGCGATGTATCTTCCGATCTTCGAAATGGCGGATGTTGCAACCGGCGGAGCTAAGTAAAAGTAGGCGTCGCATGAATGCGACGCTTTGAAATCGGAGACAAGTTAGCGAATGAACCACCGTCTGATGATTCAAGCGACCCGTATCGGCATCTATCTGATCGTGGTCATCTTGGTTTTGCTGAATCATCTTTTGCAGGACAATTTTTTTAACTGGAATCTGGCGCTGAGCTTCTACGGAGTCTCGGCGGCCGGCCTTCTGGTTCACTTGGGCACTTTGGCAAGCCTGGATCGCTTTTTCGAAAAGCGCGGCTTGGTGTTTTTGTCTTTCGTGGCGGATGTGGCGCTGATCTCGTTTTTGATGGTCAGCAGTTCGCTGAATCAGACTTTATTTTTGTTCATGTACCTGGTCGTGATTATTTTGTCGGGCCTGGTGTTTCAGCTGCGCGGGGCGCTGCTGATCGCAGCACTCACATCGATTGGCTTCACGATTGGCTCTTGGTTTGGGCCCGAGATCAAGGCCATGTCCTATCTGTTCATGCTGATCTTGAACAATATTTCTTTCTTTGTGGTGGCGGGCTTGGCCGGTTACCTCAGTGATCAGCTGAATCTGTTCGCGGAAAAAATCGAAGTGCAAAATCTTTCCCTGCGAGTGATCCGTCGCCTGAATGAAATGATTGTCGAGACGATTCCTTCGGCCTTGCTGACGATCAATCAGAAAAGTGAAATCCTTCAGTACAATCCTGGGGCCTCGCAGCTGTTCGGTCAGCCGGACCTGGAAGGGATGAGTCTTTTTCAGTTGATGCCAGAGCTGGCTGCAAAGATTCCGGATTTGTCACAGTTAAAGGCCGGCGAAAAGCATGAAATTCGCTGGTTGCCAGACGCGAACAAAGAACAATTTTTACTGAGCCTTCAGATTCTGCCACAGGCATCGGATTTGGGCGAGACGACTTATCTTGTTGTGATCGAAGATCTGACGGAAAAACGCCGCTTGGAGTTCGCGGTTCGCCAGTCCGAGAAGATGGCGGCCGTGGGTCAGTTGGCAGCCGGGATCGCGCACGAGATCCGCAATCCGCTGGCGGGGATCAGCGGCAGTGTCGAGCTTTTGTCGCAAACCTTCAGCTCGGAAGATGACAAAAAGCTCGGGAAAATTATTTTGAAAGAGATCGATCGCTTGAATCGACTCATTTCAGAATTCTTGGATTTCGCCAAGCCTGAAAAGCCTCCGGGCGAGATCGTGGATCTGAAAAGTATTTTGATCGAGGTGATTGCCAATGCTCAAAGCAGCGTTGCAAAGCCCGTGACCGTTGAGACCCACTTTGCCGAAGGAGCTGGCATCTTGGGTCATCGAGACAAACTCAAGCAAGCATTCTTGAACATCGTCATCAATAGCATGCAGGCGATGGCCGACAAGGATCAGCGTTTGTTGCAGGTTCGCACATCAATTGAAGGCGAAAACTTGCAGCTGCGGATTAAAGACACGGGTGTGGGCATGAGTGCTGAAACCCGCAAGCGGATGTTCGAGCCCTTTCATACGACAAAGCCCAAAGGCACAGGCCTAGGTCTAGCGATCACACACAAAATTCTGGAAGCCCACCAAGCCCAAATCTTCGTCGAGAGTGAGCAAGGTCTAGGGACCGAGTTTGTCTTAACGTTCCCGGCGAAAAACATTTGATCA
>CBIHPB010000072.1:0-13409 GCA_966211485.1 uncultured Bdellovibrio sp. | reverse complement strand
TGGACTCCGACAATTGCGCATTGTCCGCTCTTTAAATGGCGGCGCCAGCTGGCGAAACAGTTTTGCAGTGGCGAATATGATCAGTCACACGGTCGCCGGAGGACTGAGAACCACAGCCCTTCCCACGGCAGAAGTCGATGCCGGAGGACGGGTTTTCGTGGCTTGGCAGGACTGCCGCTTTCGCTTCAGCTGCTTTGCCAATGACATCGTGTTTGTCAGTTCATCTGATGGTCTGAATTGGTCTTCGGTTCGTAGGATTCCCATTCACAGCACCGGCTCAAGCTTTGATCACTTCATTCCGGGGCTTGGAGTTGACAAAAGCACACGAGGCTCGACGGCTCGCTTGGGATTAACCTACTATTACTATCCAAATGCCAACTGCACCGCCACGACTTGCGCGCTTCGAATTGGTTTTGTGGGATCCTCAAATGGCGGATTCACTTGGACCTCCCATTTGCAACTTGTCGACAGCATGCAATTGAGCTGGCTACCAAGAACCAATCAGGGATTTATGGTGGCAGACTATATCTCAACTTCTTTTTCCGCCGGCCGTGCGCGACCCGTTTTTGCCGTCGCCTTTGCTCCGTCGTCATCGGGACTTCTCAATCAAGGCATCTTTACGACGGTCTCTGGGCTCTCGACGGCTTTCAACTTAGAACCAGAGCAGCCAGAAACAGAGACGGACGGACTTTGATTTGAGAGTTATTTATCTTTGCTTTGGGAAGAAATCGCGATGACGGCGACACCTTGGCATTCCATGGCCAAGGGTCGTGTGGTCTCCCTCATAAATAGAGATTAACGGGTCTGGTGGTGAATGGACATTAACAAAAATGGCACGGTTCTATCGAAAATCGAAATATTTTTGCAGATTTATATGCGTGTTTTAGAATGTGATCGGAATTGTCTTCGATTGACTGAGACCTTTGTCTGTATCGTGTATTCTTCATGAGGTCTCTTTGTTAAAATATTCTCAGTGAAATCTTGGTTTTTGGCAGTTCTGCTGCTTTTATTTTTTTCCGGCGAAACGGTCTTCGCTTATCAGTACCGCATTCAAGAGCGCAGCTTGGATTCCGCCCAGACTCGTGTGATCGCAGCGATTTCAGAAAATCTTCTGACTCTCGGTTTGGCCGCAATCAATCGACAGCCTGAAAAGTTGTTCGAAGGTTTGCAGGTTCATCAATTTTTTCTTTCGCTGACGGGGAGCAAACGGATCGGTCTCGTCATTCTGGACAGCCCAACGGGCGAATTGCCAGTGCAATTGGATGTCAGTGGAGGAACGGTTTGGCACTTTCCATTTCGCAAGTCCACTTTGGCCATTTGGACGCAGGGGTTGTCTCGCGAAGAAGGCGAACAGCTTCGCAAATGGACACAAAGACAGATCGCATTGGAAACTCCGACTCTTTGGAAGCAACTGATTCCGCAAGCCTATGCGGAAAGATGTCCGCAATCCGCCTGGTCCAAAAAAATAAGTCCCTTGGTTGAAACAATGGGCGAAAGTAAGGGCTCACTGTGCTGGAATAAATTCGGTGAAGGCATTCAGGCTTACGCATCATCCGTGAAAGCCGAGGCCGAGAAGAAGCTGAATTTTGACCTCTATGAATACTGGGATCAGTTTAAGCAAACAATCTCAGGCTTGGTGCAGTTCGCCGGCGAATTCGGCAGCGATCCTGTTGGCTGGATTCAAAAGAATGTTCCAAGTGCCGACTCTCTCGATCTTTCGGGCTTGTCGGAAATCGACCACGATCAGGTGATTGGACTTGCCTGTTTGTCTTTGGGTCAAGAAGGTGCTTCCAGCTTGATCGCGGGTTTGGTTCGGGGGCCGGCAGGTTTGGGAGTGAAGCTTTATCAACTGCTGAATAAAATCTCGATGGTCAGCAAACTATTGAAGCTGGTGAAGAATCTGGGGCAGTTTTCAGCCGAAAAACTGGCAGCGCTGAAAGGCCGGCTGGTGGCCTTGGCGGAAAAGCTGATCAAAAAAGAGGAATCACCGGACAAAGTGGAATCGATGGCGGGCTTACTGAGAATGTCGCCGGCCATGGCAGAAGAAGGCTTTGCATGTATGGGTCTTTGATTTTTCTACTTTCCATTTTGCTTGCGACGATCACTTTCGCTGGCGGGAAATCCAAGAGACCATCCCCCGAGCGTTGCAACAATGTGATCCAAATGGGCCTGATGAACAATCTCATCAGCTCGGGTAAACTGGCCGAGCATTTCCCCGGCATGCGAAAAGAATCCATCGAGTTTCTGCAGGCCGATTTCAATCGTGTCCGCCAGGCGACCGATGCCGCCATTCGATCCGGCAAAGCTCCACCGGATCATTTGATCGATCAGTTGATTCAAAGAACAAATCTCACCGAGCCAACCAAAGGAAAGCACTCGGTGACTCAAGGACAAAGTGATCTGATCGGTGCGGGGACACGCAGGCGCCACCTTGAGGGCGTGGAGGAAGAAAAGGTCGCTCACAGTCTCAGTGATATGGGCTATGACGTGAAATTTAATGATGGCACCAACATCCAGCCATCGCGTTTAAAGAAAGAAGGGTTGAATCCCAATAAAAATCCCGATCTTGAAATCAACGGCCAGATTTTTGATATTTACACCACCCACAGCGACACCCACACAGCCGTTGACGGTGTGATCGAAAAAATTCGCGCTGGTCAAACCCACCGCGTGGTCATTAACAATTCTTCCGGCCGAGATTCCGGAAGCGCCATGAATCAAATTCGCAAAGAATTGCACGAACGAAATCCCGAGGGCCTACACGAGGTCTTGGTCCTTCGTCACAATAACGGAATTCCGGAACTCGTCCGGGTCTTTCCTTAAAATATTCCAATCGTGCGGCCATTTTTATAAAGAGGCTTTGGCATCGACGAACTTTAAACAGATGACAGTTTTGGCCGCGTACTTTTGTACAATTGGACTTCAATAATTCTTTCTCTTAAAAATCTTCATCGTGAAACGAGCGACTTTTATTTATGCTCGCGAGCGCTGCCGTTAGGAGATGATTGTGAGTGCTACCCAAGGGAGATGAGCCTGCCAAAATGCTGGCACGCTGGTAGAAGCCACTGGTTGCGTCGGTCGCGAGGCTGCCAGGGATGGCCAACGCCAAGGCCAGCCGAATTGAACCTTTCTGAAGACAAAGCTCGAAAGGTCGAGCAGGCTCTGGAGGGCATCGCAAAATCGAATGTGAACGAGATCCAAGGTCAATACTATGAGACTTACGACTGATCAGAAGGCGCGCATTTAAAGGGTAACTCGCCAGGGTCTTAAAAACAAAAACGGCTCCGCCTTGCAAGGTTGAGCCGTTTTTTATTTTTTTGCCTCAGGAAGAAGTGATTCTGATGGCTCGCACAAAATATAATTCTTATAATAACTGAAGTATTGAATTAATTCTGACAACATCCCCATTTGAAAAACCACAGCTTGCTGGATTGAGCATTTGATAAATGCCGCCGCAGACCTTGTTGCCATCTGAGTCCATCTGCCACGAGTCGTATTGGCCACCGCACCTAACCGAGCCGTCCGAGCCTCTTTGCCACGAGTCGTAAAGTCCTCCGGTGCAGACAGAGCCATCGGAACTTCGTTGCCAGGAATCGTAATAGCCACCGCAGTAGCCTCTTTGGTAATTTTTTGACACCAAAGTTTGGCAAAGCAAAGAGTGTACCTATCGAAAAAATAACTCACAGAGTCATTTGTCAATGGCACTCGGGAATTTCAGTATCCCAATTCGTTGCGAGAGATTTTCGAATGAATAGAACGTCGATGAATGAAGAATATGTGTCTGTGCGAACACCGAATTCGCCTTTGTCCATACCCTGAACGAGAATGCCTTTGATCGTATCGTCTTCGCCAATTACCGAAGAGCCGCTGCTGCCAGATTCGCACTGAAATTCACCGTGGCGAAATACCCTTAAAGGGAGATCGCTTCGCTCGGCACCTCGGCGGGCAGATGATTCGGGGCCTTCAGAGAAGAAGGCGGTTTGGCCGAGTCGTTCTTCCTTGGAGCTATAGCCAATCTCCATTGTTGCTGACAGAACCCGAAGTTGCTCTCCAAGCTTAACGCTAGTTTTGCTGAGCGGAAGACAAGGAGTGGATGAAATGTCCGCTTTGAAGACTGCGAAATCTCCCCCGGGACCATAGCCTTGGCTCACAAACTGAAGCCAGCCCGGCTCGAGATCTTTTGATGGCAATTTATCGGGCGAAAACGGCCAAAGCGGTCCTCGACCTCCTCCGAGGTAAACAAGTTTGACAAGCTTTCCATTGATTCGCGCTTCGCAGGTGGTGCCTTTCAGCGATCTGTCCGCAATCATCGATGAAAAAAACTGATTCGAACCTCCACGCGCTAAGTGATCCGCGAACTGAGCCTGAGTAAAGTTCGTCATCTGCCCATCGGGTCCCTTTGTATGCCAGAGCATATTGATGGTGGTGCTGGCGTCAGCACAATCATCAAGGCAGTGCCTTGCTGTAATGATATGGCCGGTATTTGAAATAAAAGTTCCGCTGCACAACTTGCGACCCATATCGAAAGCAAAGGTTGCTTTTCGAATCTTCGAAAGCGAATCTTGTTTTTCAGTTGAAAGGCGGTCCCATCTCGTTAGCATTATTGTCTCGGCATTAGCTTCGAGCAGTATCATCTGACTTAGTAGAATGGTTAGAATCAATGCGAAGATATTCATAAGGCCTCAGGCGAAGATACATGCAAGCCGGTGCCAATGGGTTTTCGATGCAAAACCCGTCAAACATTTCGACATCAGGTCGCTTTAATGGCTAGCAAAGAAATGCTTTTGGATTCGCGGGTAGTCAGGAAGGGTTACTGCCAGCCGAGCGCCTGCGCTCGGCTGAGTCTTTGGCCGAACTTCACAGTTTATCACTCGAGTGGGGCCGGCAGCCGAACACAGGTGTTCGGCTGAGATAACCTTCCTGGGTCATTGGTTGTTGTGGAAACCAGGGTCATTGATCCGAGTCTATCAAGTGTGGGGCTAAATGAATTAGAGATCTTGCAAGATCTCTTTCCGATTTTTTGTGGAGACCTACAATCGTTCCCAAAAGTATTCTCAGACTTCTGGTACTCAAATTTTCATTTAATAGATCCAAAGCTTCTTTTTTCGCTTTTGAAATCGCCTCTAGATAATCGGACTTCAGATCAGATGGAAGAGGCTCAGTTCGATCCGCCGTAACGGATAGAAAATGTTCACGCATAAAATCGGATAGTTTTTTATCTTTGCTTATGCTTTCCATTGCAATTTCATGTTCCTCTTGGGTGCACCTTGCAATCTCAACGAGAGCAACGTTGGAAAGATAGATCACTCGGTTTTCTGCTGAGACCTTTCCGATAGAAGCCACGATGTGGGGAACGACGGCGAAAGCACTCGACAAAATTGTATCCTGATGGAGAAATTGATTCAGAAGCTCATTGTAGACTTCAAATTCGTTTTCCCGACCAAGACTTTTCTTCCATTTCATGATGCATTCATTCACCGGTGGAAGTTCATCGGGAATATGGACTTTGAGTTCAGACCAGCGAGGGCTATTTAAGCGCAGCATTTCAGTCTTCCGTTATCTCACTAAAATCAAACATCCAATTCTCCTCTTGTCGTAGGAAAGGCTATATAGCTTGGACATTCTTGGTCAAGATTGGAATATCTAATGGCCGTGGTACGATCAGGCTCGCTGAACCTTCCTGATCGAGCCCAGGACATACTTTTGGATTCGCCCAGGAGTTTTGCTCACTCAGAAAAACCTGTGGCGGCAGGATGGCGGATTGGAGCAAAATCAGCGTTGCGGAATTTGTGTGTGACCAAATTTCGGGCAAAAAAAATCCCCAGTGATACTGAGGAGTTTGGTGCCTCGGGCCGGAATCGAACCGGCACGACCGTTTAACCGAATCCCAGGATTTTAAGTCCTGTGCGTCTACCAATTTCGCCACCGAGGCATGGTGTGAACAATGGAATCCAGGATCTTCTTCGATTAGGCTTTGGATCGTCAATTAGGGTCTGGGTTTGTGGCTGAAATCTCGGCAGAATAAGCTATGCGTCATGCTTCTGGTAGTAGCAAATCCATGCGTTCTGTTGGGATTTTAACCGATGGATCTGATTGCTGCATATTTTCGGCGAGTCAGAGTGCGAGAACTTTGGAATCGGGCTTCCGAGTTTGTGTGTCTCACAATGAAGCATGTCCTGAACTTCGCCGTTAAAATTTGGGATCGCCAAATGGTTGAATTGATAAGCTTTGTCCAACCTTTTGCCGATAAATAGAAATTTATGAATACCTCCAAACCTCAATGGTAGAATAAATGCACACGGGGTGATGGCAGCATGAAGTCCATAAATAAGATATTATATTCTCTTTCAGCCTCTTTACTGTTGAGCGGCTGTCTGGGAGGTGGCTCGGGCGATAGCACGGGTGCTTCAGAGGAAGCTTCCGACCTCAAAACCATCCCCGGTTGTGAAGCGCCCGGTGAAGGCGTGGTCAACAATCCTCATTGCCAAACTTCAACGACCACGACAACAACGACTTCAACAACCACGACGAGCACAACAACAACAACGTTGCCGACATTCAGTTCGTTTGAATGGGTTCGTCAATTTTCTGATGCGAATTCATTTTCATCTTGGAACGAAGCACATGATTCAGTTCTGGATCACGATGAAAACGTGATTGTCGTCGGGCATACATTTGCCAGGTTCAATAATGATCCTGTCCCGGATCCCGATGCCGGGCAGGGTGATGCGTTTGTGATTAAGTATGACAAGAATGGAAACAAGCTTTGGTCATATCAATTCGGTGTTGATGGTCCATTCATAAATATAGCCTTGGACAGCGCGCGGGCTGTGGCAGTTGATGCCAGCAATAATATCTATATTACCGGCTACTCTTACGGTGCTCTTGATGGTCCCTTGACTGGTGGGCATGTTTTCGTTCGAAAATACGATCCGTCGGGTAACCTCATTTTTGGACGCCAGCTGGGAGCTGGGGCTCCGAGTGATATCAAAGTCGATTCCTCTGGGAATATCTATATCGTGGGATCAACGACAGGATCTTTTGCGGGGCCTCGCGATCCATTATATTGGGATGGCTTTTTGATTAAGCTCGATAACGCTGGAAATACAATTTGGGCCGATCAAATTGGTTCGCCATCGCAACCTGATGACCTGTTCTCGGTCGAAATTGATGCCACCGGCACTATTTTTGTCGGAGGATGCCTCGGGCAAAATGGAAGCTGCGTAGGATCCTATTCAAAATATAGCTCGTCTGGTCAGCTTTTGTCTCAAGTGCCAGTTGAAGAGTTGGTCTATAGTCTCGCACTTGCCAGTAATGGTGATGTGATCGCGGCGGGCTTCCGAATATCTCGGTTCGATTCATCCGGAAATTTGATATGGTCTCAAAAACCTGCTTTTGAAGTTTTCGCAGTTCATCTTGATAGCAATGAAAATGTGGTCGCGTGTGGTCGTTCAGATCGGAGTGATTCGGTCTTGGCGAAATTGGATATTAGCGGTCACCTGATCAATGCAACCTCTTTTGGCGCGGGTCCTTATGGAATTTGCTCGAGTTTATCTATTAGCTCGAACGATGATCTTTACCTTTCTGGAAGGGCAGGGGTGAGTTTGGATGATAAGCCGTTTTCTGGCGTATCCAGCGGCTACGTTCTGAAAATACATGGCTTTTAAAATTCTGACTTCGAGTTCATAGGCGATCTCGGCTTTGCATTCCAGGGTTGTCTACGCGATACTACCCAGATGAAACGAATCTTAGTCATCAACGGAAGCCCGCAGGGAAAATCCGGCAACTGCCGAAAATGGATTTCGCTCGTCGAAAAGCAAGCGCCGAAGCTTTTGCAATTTGATGTCGTTCACTTGAGCGAAAAGAAATCTCTGAAATCTACCATCGCCAAATTTAAAAAATCCGACGGCGTGATTTTCGTCACTGGGACCTACTGGGATTCATGGGGAAGCCCCATGCAACGACTGCTGGAAGAAATGACCGATCTCGAAGGACGCGCAGAAATTTTAGGAAAACCCTGCGCCGTTTTTGTACTGATGCATTCGGTTGGTGGGAAGTCGGTCTTATCTCGTCTGCAAGGTGTGCTGTCGACAATGGGATTTCTGATTCCACCCATGAGTGGCATGACATACTCTTTGGCGTCACATCTGGCGATGAAGAAATCTCGAAGTGCGCACCAAGATGACTTTTGGGAAATGGATGATGTGGGAAGAATTCTGCAGAATTTTTCGCTGGCGTTGGATGTTCAAGTTCAGTGGAAATCATGGCCCGTGGATCGAAAGAATTTTCGAAAACTTTGGCTGTAGTCAGTGTCTGTGAAAAACTGTGTTCGTGTCTACACGCTTGGCAACCGCGCCAAATTTGTGTCCTGCATATGTGTCCCTCTCGGCAATTGAAAATCAGCGACCTTTGAGGATGGTGGAGTTGTCCGATTTCAGGCGCGATTTTTGATAGAGACGAGGGCTTCTAGGAGATCTCTCGTATGTTGTCGTCGATTGTGGCCCGTGCGGCCCTTGTTGCTGTTGTCCTTCCGACTCTCACTTCCTCGGCCTTTGCTATCAACGAAGTTTATATCGAAACCAGTAAAAACGCGTGGATTCGCAGCCAAGAAGACGGGCGCTATCTTGGCCTGAAGGATAAATACAGCGACCGCGTCTACACCGGCCGTTTCCGCAAGCAATCCATCCTGCCGGTCACCTGTCATGGCGTCAGCTCCGAGGAGCCAGCACTGAAGCTTGATATCGCTCACCTGACAGCCAACAAGACCGACTTTAGCATCCTCCAGGGCGAGGACTTTACGATTGGTGGTTGGTTTTTTGTTTCTCCGGACGAGCACGGCCAATCGATTTTAATGTCCCAGCGAGGTGCTGATCTTTCCCATCCCATGTTTAGCAATCAGTCCTCTTGGATCTTTTGGACTCCACAGAACGGTCCAGGTGCTGGGATCAATTTCTTTTTCCTGCGCCAGACAACAGATAACGTCGTCGATCTTTATCAAAATCCCAATGTCTATTTGCAATCAAATGCAGCCGCACAAAAATCTCAGCAACAGCGCCGTCCTGTTCGGCCAGTGCCAACTCCAGCGCCGATCATTCCGATTCAAACAGGTGGCGGCGACGGCACCCAATATGTGATCAAAGATCATCTGGTCGAGACGGGTCTCAATGGCGGATATGATCTCACGGGACCACATGCTGGAATTTTCTGGGGCGACAGCCTTTCGGATTGCTGGGTCGGTGGTCAACACCGACAGTGCTGGCATCACATTGCGATCAGCTACAAAGCACAAGCGCCGTCGCCGCAACTGTTTATGATCGTCAGCCGATTGCAGATGAATGGAAAAACGGAAAGTGCTTATTACCCACTGAATGCCAATACCCTGATGTCGTCTCGGTCAATTCAGGTCGGCCGAACATGGGTTCGCATTGGCGAATTCACAAGTGCCTTGATGAAGGATTTATTTATCGTCAAGCACGCCATGGATATCAAAGAAATTCTGCAGCAAATGCAAACAACAAAACCTGGCAAGCAACTACAGTGTGAGTACGATAAATTCCAGGAAACACGCTTCTAGAGCAGATTCCATTTCTTGAGAAGCGTCTGAAAATCACCCGGAACTTTCGCCGTGATCTGCATCGGCTTCTGGGTGATCGGGTGATCAAAAGTCAGGCTATTCGCATGCAACATCAATCGCGGCACACGGGTATCTTTCCCACCATACATGCTATCGCCCAAGATCGAAGCCTTCGAATGCAGCAGATGCACACGAATCTGATGAGTCCGCCCCGTCAGAGGTTGCGCCTCGACCCAGCAAGCTTCATCGTTGAATGCGAGCCTTCTGAAAATCGTGTGCGCAAAATCGCCACCGGATTCCGTGCGAAACATCTTCACCGAATGGCCGTCTTTTCGTCGCGCCACCAAATGATTTTGAATTTCCCACTGGACGGGCATCTCGGCCAGGGGCTGGGTCAGTGCCCAGTAAATCTTCGTGAACTTGTGCTCGCGAAACATCTCCGTCAGCGGCGCATTGGCCTTTTTATTTTTCGATAGCAAAATCACGCCCGAAGTGTCGCGGTCCAAGCGGTGGTGCAAGAAAATCTGCTCGGACTTCATTTGCTTTTTGATCAGGGTGAAAAGGTCGGGGCGTTTCTTGTCGACTGTGGGCTGCGAAGGGAGGCCTGGGGGTTTGTCGACAGCCAGCAGGAATTCATCTTCAAACAGAATTTCCAGTTCCTTATTTGCGGCTGACATGCGGGTTTCCCTTTAAATAAAAGCGAAGCGGCCACTTTGCGGCCTCGCCTGCGTACTCGACACCGATTCGGGTTGCTTTGACAATATCGCGGGCTTTGACCTGAAAGTCATCCTCTTCAATCCAAAGCGGCGAGGATTTCTGAAATAAAGAAAGCCCATTTTGCTCTTTGGTGATCCCAAACGCTTTGCAAAGCTTGCCGGGCCCATTCATCCCAAGTTCAATCGGGTCCAGCGGCTCCAGTGCTCGAATCAAAACAGCTTGCGGAGTGCCTTCTTCGCGGGTCACCACGTTCAAACAAAAATGCAGACCATAGATCATGTAGACGTACGCATGTCCGCCGGTCAGGTACATGGATTTCACGCGATCGGTGTTGCGGCCTTTGTAAGTGTGAGCCGCGGGGTCATCGATGCCTAAGTAAGCTTCGACCTCGACAATGCGGCCGCGATAGAGGCGTGATTTTGATTTTCGAAAACACAAAACTTTTCCCAGTAAATCTTTGGCAACGGTCTTTGTGTCTTGCAGATAGAACGAAGAATCCAACATGACCCACAAATTTGGTCAGTCCTGCGCATTTGTCAAGGTCGTGAATAATTCTTGGTTTTAAAACAAATCCGCGGCTTGACGGTTTCAAGTTTCACCCCATTTTCGAAGTGTGAAGAGCGACTCACAAAAACAAAAATAGAAAACAAAAAAGGAGTACACATGAGACCAACATTTTGGATGAGTGACATGGACGATTTGTTCCAAGCTTTTTCGCCAGCCCTGAAAACTTCGGTTCGGCGACAAGCCTATTCGCCAAGCGTGGACGTGCAAGAGACCGAAAAAGAATATCTGTTTCAATTTGATCTTCCAGGTTTGAGTGAAAAAGAAATCGATTTGAAAATCGCCGGCCGTGAATTGACGGTTGCGGGCGAGCGCAAATCCGAAGAATTGACTGAAAAAACAAAACGTCATCGATCCGAGCGAAGTTTTGGAGGTTTTGAGCGATCCTTTGTCCTCCCAGAGGATGTCAATACCGAGCAAACTTCGGCTCAGTTTCAGAACGGGGTCCTGGTGGTTCGAATCCCGAAAAGTGAAACAGCTGGACCGAAGACAATTCCGATTCAGGCGCATTGATTGATGTGATTCATCACACGGATTGATGTTTCTGATCCCCCTAAAGGCCTGGGTGAAAACCCGGGCCGTTCTTTTGAGATTTTCATTAAAATTAGGAAGCTTTTGGCAAGCCCGGGTTCAGGCGATGAGCAATCACTTCCATGTACAGCCGGCCCTGCGGTGTCTCTGCCGGAATCAAAATCGCAGCAGCCCCAGGAGGAGTCTCGGGCCGGGTGCCTGGTTCTAAAAGACGGGGCAGGCTCATACCGACATCATACTGGGTAAAGTCTGATTTGGCATTTCCAAGAATCATATTGCTCAGTTCTCCGATGGCATCGGCGTTCTCGGCATTGATGCTTTGGAATTCTTCGCCCAGCATTTGACCAAGCAAATGCAGATAAGTCTTGGCTTCAAACGAGATCAAAAAAGATCCTTGAAACAGCCGGCTGTTGATTCCGATCATGGCGGCGATATCGCCTTTCCATGGGTCGGCCACGGCTTTTGATTCCACCTTCAGTATTTTAACCTGCTCCAGTCCAAATTGCCGGCAGATAAAACAAGTCGACTTCACCAATGCATTGAGAACACGGGCATCCACGGCAAAGGCCTGGGTCTTCGTATCCGTCGACTGAATCTTTGGCGGGGCGACAAGGGTCTTTGCAAGCGCACGGACCAGCAATTCCATTGTGTAGGGGCGTGAGAGGATCTGCTCGGCATCCCGAAGATCCATTGGCGGTGGGCTGGATTCTTTGGATTGAATGAAAATTTTCCCGGAGGCAGACCCCAATGTCATCATTTCTTGATTGAGAAGACGGTCCTGGGAATTCAAATGTTCCATGTCGATCACAATGGCATCAAACTTTTGATACTGCATTTTTCGGCAGGCATCCCTTTGATCATTTGTCCAAGCAAAGACCGGATTGGCCCTTTGGTCCAAGAACTGGGCCAGGCCTTTTCGGAGGTCTTCAATGTCAAATGGCAACACACCGACAACAAGAATCGATTTTCGAACAGGACTAGATGGTGTCATCAGTATTCGTATCGGTTCATTTTTTGTTTGGAAGAGGTGCCAAATTCAAAAAAAATTTTTGATTTTCTCAATCCAATCCGAATTCGTGAAGGGATGAAGAAGATATCAAGAAGTCATAAAGAATATCCTATTTGCTTCCGATTCTTTGCTAAATCGGAATTAGTTTATGACAAATGTAAATGCAAGCGTGTCCAAGAAAAGAATTTTAGTTGTCGAGGATGACGAGGCATTTCGTGGCCTTATCGGCCAGATCCTCGAGTCTGAGGGCTTTGAGGTCCGCTATGCGGAAAACGGGCAGAATGCCAAAACAGTTCTCAGTTTACCCAATAACAAATTTGATATTGTCATCTCCGATGTTCGGATGCCAGAGATAGACGGGGCCTCGTTGCTTCGCATGGTGCGACCTCTTTATAAGGACACCAAGTTCATTGTCATGACCGGGTTTTCCGAAATTTTGGAGGCCAAGCACGCCTTTGAGCTCGGAGCTGACGAATTTTTGCCAAAACCGTTTAAAATGATGGAGCTGATGGCTGCCATCGAAAACGTTCTAAAGTCCAAGACCGAGCCCCCATCCCAGGACACCGAGCTTGAAGAGGACGATTACTCGTTCTGCAAAATTCATGTTGATGATTTCATGTCCTCTTCTATCTTGCCTTCCGATATCTATATCCGTTTGATGGAAAATAAATTCGTCAAGGTGGCCAAAGAGGGTGCGCAGATTCATATCCAGCGGATTCAGACCTATAAAGAAAAAAAGGTCGAGTATTTTTACGTGCATGTCCGGGATTTTCAGAAATATGCCGGATTCACGCTGAAACTGTCCAAGGCCGTTGCGGCTTCGAAAAGTATCAGCCGGGAACAAAAGCTGAAACTCTTCCGGCATACGGGCGAGATTGTAATGAAGCAGATTTTCGTTGAAGATCTGAAGGCTCAGGACATCGAGTTTTCGCAAAACATCGTTCACAACACGCTCAGCGTGCTGGGAAGCGAACCCGCGATCCTGGATCTCATGCTCTTGCTGCAGTCGCATTC
>CBIHPB010000071.1:0-13430 GCA_966211485.1 uncultured Bdellovibrio sp. | reverse complement strand
AGGAAGCCTTAGTCGCAGGGCCTCCGTCTCCAGAAAATCCAAATAGTCCATTTCCTGCGAAAGTGCGAATAATCCCGTCTGGGCTTATCCGTCGAATGACATTGTTGGTGCCATCGGTAATGTAAATACTGTGATCAGTTCCGAACGTGATGGCCCTGATATTTGAGAAGGTCGCATTGACCGCAGGTCCACCGTCGCCTGTGTAGGAAGAGTCACCATTTCCGGCAACTGTTTGGATAATTCCAGATGGAGTAATTTTGCGAATTCGATTATTGCCAGCATCAGAGAAATAAATCGTGCCATCCGGACCTTTGGTTATGTCGTTCGGCGCATTTAGACGAGCATCTAAAGCACGGCCGCCATCTCCATTAAACCCAGGTGTGCCTGTACCTGCAATCGTCCGAATATTTCCATTGCGATCAATCTTGCGAATTCGATTGTTCGTTGGTTCGGGTACATAAATTGAATCTTCAGTTGGGTCGTAGTAAAAATTTGTTGGCGATCCAAGAGATACACCCTTTGCCGGAATACCTTCATCACTGGAGTAACCGCTAGATCCAGAACCGGAAAGAGTTCGAACAGATCCGCCTTGATTGTTAATCGCGATTGTTTGGCCATTGCCCAGATTCAAACGCTTCGATGATTTGTCAAAATAGTGATGCTCTGAAAATGTCCAACGTCCCATCTCCATTCGAGCTTGTGCGGCCGCAACATCATTCGCCGGCTTTACATACAATTCGAATTGTCTATCAAAATTGATCTGATTACGGGTCGGAATGTTGGTAATGGTCGTTCCAGGATTGTATGTATCGAAAGTGATTGGATACGATTTGTCATACCAAACGACCCAGTATGTGGAATCAAACTGGTAGCTTAGTGTGATGATGGCTTTCTGTGTCCCAGCCATAATGCGGCCGTATCCGTCCAAACCATCCCAAACATAATTCCATGTTTGATTTAAAATTGGAGGGAAAATTCGTTCATATCTCTGACCCGCAATTTCAACCGTTAGAACGACTTGTTTCAGATCCGGCATTGGAACTGCATTGGTGACCGGAATATAGATCTGATTTGCGGCCAGACGACCGGCAACTTTTTCGGTCGAGTAGTAAAGGCTTTGCGAAACTCCTGGCAGAGCCAGCTTTTCGCCGAGAATTTGACGAATCGGTTCAATGATGGATCCAGGGCAAACGCCACAAGGTGCCGTACTTCCTTTCAAGTCATCTCCAATTGGATCATCTTGGCGGACGACGGCCGATCCGCTTCCGAAATTGGCATCAAGAGTGGAGAAGTGATTGATGCGAACACGCCAAAGCGATTTTCCAACTGGATAAGTGGCTGCTAATTTCTTCAGTTCCGAATCATCAAATCCAAAATAGTTCAGATCTTCTGTAGTCGCTTCTCCGCCACCTTGGGTAACAGAAACAACGGCCTTTTGATCTCGAATATCCAAGATTTGCATGACGACGCCATCGTTCATTGCGTCCCAAGAATTACGGTCCGCATTGAAATATCCAAGTGGAACTGCAGCGCCAACAGGAACATTCAAGAAGTTATCGACATAGAAAGAAATTGGCTTCGAGAACTCAACTTTCTCAGCGCCGAGAGATCGCGCTTCATCAGCTGACAGTTCGACGGCGTATGTATAGGCTGAACGCGGCGGCAGATTTGCCGGCATTCGCTCGGGCCCATGCTCTCCCACGGTAAATTCTGTTGCACGAATAGAAAGAGAAGGGGCATCGACCAGTTGGCCATTCTTTAATCGAATTTTCGCGGTCGTGTCGGATGAAATCAGAACAGTTGCGGTTCGTTCTCCGGAAGCATCATTGCTAGGTGTACCTTGTGCCACCTGTGCTGTCGGTGCACCCATCACCATCAAAGTCACTTTTTCATCGAATCGAACCATTCGGAAATCAGCCAAAGTGTAAGTGTTTTGCCCGGAAGGAATGATCTCACGCTGAACGGGTGCATAACCATCACGGGAAAACTGCAAAGAAACGATTGATTTCAAATTAAATGCGAAATCAAATTTTCCATCAGCGCGAGTGCGCGTCCATCCAAATTCGGGTGTGTTGGCAACTCGGACTTCGACGCCACCAAGCGGTTGACCATCTTGATCCAAAACAACACCAGAAACCGTCGACACAAATTCCGGATCGAAAATTCCGGGTGCAGTATCCTTCTGAATTGGATTATTCCCCGAATACAAAAACGAAACCCGATCTTCAAACGAAGCCACTTCCGTAGGCGGCGCATTTGGATCATCACCACCACCCAAAACCGGAGGAGTCGGCTCTTCAGGCACAGGTGCAGGAACAGCCTCGACGGTGATCGACTTCTGGCTTGTACCACCATGTCCATCATCCACAGTCAAAGTCACCGTGTACGATCCGGCCACTTTATACTCGTGAGTCAAAATCGCGAGCGAATCCGCAGCCGATTCCCCATCACCAAAATCCCAAGAAAATTTCAAAGTATTCGCATCCGGATCCGAAGAGCTGCTAGCATCAAACCAAGCAACAAACGGCGCTTCACCAGAAGCCGGCGACTTTAATTTCAGATCAGCCAAAGGCGGGCGGTTAAAGTCAGACGAAAAATGAATTGTCTTCGTTGATTCATTCCCAGCCAAATCCAATGCCTTCACAGTTAAAGTCTGCGGGCCCGGCATAATCGTCTCAAAAACCTGCGCAAATGACTTCTGATCCGAATTCAGCGCCACCGCTACAGGCGAAGACCCATTCAGCGAAATCGAAAGACCCGAAAGCCGCTCGTTCGCGCTCCCGGCAAAACTAAATTCCTTCGCCGCAATGACTTGTCCTTCTTGCGGGATCGTCAGTGTCAACACAGGCGCCACACGGTCCGCCACATCCACATTCTTGGTAACAGACTTCACGCCAGATTTATTATCCTTCACAGTCAACTGAACCGCGTAAGTCCCAGGCGCTGAATAAACATGGCTTGCCAGTTTCCCAGTGCCGCCGTTGCCATCCCCAAAATTCCAAATGTACTCGACAATACTGCCATCTGAATCCGAAGACCCCGAGGCATCAAACTGAACCTTCAGCTCGCCAAGCCCCGTATCCGGAGTCGCCACAAAACTGGCCAGTGGCAGCTGATTCGCACGAATCACCACAGCCTGCGTGACAGAACCTTTCCCGCCACGCGAATCCGTGACCGTCAGCTTTACATTGTAAGTCCCTGCCGCTACAAAATTATGAGTAACCAAAGCACCAGAGGCGAAGCTGCCATCATTAAAGTCCCAGCTGTAATCGACAAGCGGATCATTGTCCGGATCCGAGCTCATCAATCCTGAAAACGAAATCAGCTCGGGCGCGATCCCGCCATTCGGTGTGGCCGACATCCGCGCGATCGGAAGCTGGTTCACGACTCCGGACTCGGATTTAATTTCGATACTCAAAGAAGAGTTTGGATTGCCCTGAAGGCGCACTTTCAAATTGTTTTGTGCCTGAACCTTGACAGCGATTTGCAGTTTACCTCTGTACTGAGGAAGGCTTGAAGAGCTAACGACCAGCACGCCATTCCAATAAATTTCCGGAGTCTCGGGACGCTCGAGCTTGGCTTTGATTTCCAGGCGTTTGTTTTCAATTTCGCAGAAGGCCCGCTGAGGCAAGGAGCCGCTGCAAATCTCGGGAATTAAATCCGTGCCATCGCCGTTGATGATTGTGATCACGCCATCTTTATTGGCCCCGGGCCCTGCGACAGAGGCCGTGTATTCCTTGGCTTTGCCCATTCCTGCTGAGAAGGACTGAGGTCCGTAGATCGTGATGGGGGCGGCTTGAGATGGCTGAGAGATGAAAAGAAGGATCGAGGCAAAAAGAGACACTTTGAGGTGGTGCAGACTCAGCTTCAAGCGGGGTCCTTTCTTCAGCGGACGTGCAAATTCTAAAATCATCCTTATTTACAAAAGGGCACTAGCTATTCGGCGTGATTTCTTAAAGGTTTAGAGCGAATTTGAAGATTCCAAGAAGCGATACAGTTTCTGGAAGGCCATGTTTCAAATCGAGATTTGGACTCAACTGATTTGGTGTGAATCCGCCGATCCCAGCGTCTCGTTCCGTTTGCAGTTTGCGAACACTATTTTTGTTTCATTTCGAGAGACAGTCTTCAAAAAAAATCCTGTTGAGCCGAGGTCAAGCTACACTGGTTTTGTGGAATGACATTTCGGGGGAAGGGGAATTCTGTGGCGTTCGACCATGACGATGATGCATATGGTTTTGGCGACTTTGGAGACGTAAATACTGACGATCAGCCCAATCAATACGACGGTATCGATGCCCAACAAGAAATGCATCGAGACATCCAATCGCATATTGAGATGCCTGCGGACACCCACGAAGCATACAATCCCCAAGAAGACGTATCCACAGATACGCAATCAATGGACCAATGGTTATCTGAAAATGAATCTTCGCAGAATCCTTCACCGGCCGCGGTCGAGCCCGCTTCTTTGTCGAATGAAGAATTTATCCAGCAAGCTTACCAAAGTGTTTTGGGTCGAGAGGCCGATGCTGGCGGCGCTGACTATTGGACACAAGCTTTGGAAAACGGCATGAGCCGCGAAGACATCATCGCGGGCTTTCAGAATTCCGACGAATACAAAGCTCTTCACACTCCAGAGCCCACGCACATCCCCGAACCGATGCACACTCTAGAAGCCATGAACGCCCCAGAATCCATGAGCGCTCCAGAATCACCTGTGACACCGGCGCCTGAGCATCAGAGAGTCGTGCAGCACGGAGCAACTCCTGCGTCCGGAGATTATGCACCGATAGAACAGTATCTGAACAACTATCCTCACTATGCGACCAACTCTCCGGCCGATATCGAGTTTCGCCGGATGCATCCCTATGGAGAGTTTGTTGCAGGTCCCGATAACAGCGATGGCTTCATGAATCACCTGGGCAATCAAAACCCGCATGCAGGTATGAATAATGGAGCCCTTAGTTTGGCCTCTGAAATTGGAAATGACTGGACAGAAACCTACGTGGAGGGCCAAGGCTTTGTGGTCACCTACAATGTGCCATCTGGCTCTTTGGATCTCACGAGCCATGTCGAGCACAATTCAGATCCTGGCGTGGATCATGAAAGTCTGCAGGCATGGGCCAACGGCGGTACACCGCCTGATTCGACGGGGTTGGAGAACGCCCAAGGCCAATTGGAAGGTCAATTGGATTTGTCCAATCATGTCGAGTTGAATTCAGATCCCGGGGTTGATCACGCCAGTCTCGAAGCCTGGGCGAACTCAAGCTCTATGGAGGCTGTGGGGGCCATTCAAACAATCAATTATTCAAATCCGTCAGAAAATGCAGTCGCCGATCTTTACAGGGATCTGATGGGTCGCGAACCAGATGCCGCCGGACTTAAATTCTGGTCGGGAGTACTGGCCGCCGGCGAACCAATTGAAACCGTCGCCAACGCACTGAAAGGTTCGGACGAGTATCAAAGTCTTCAGAGTCAAACTGGATCCCACATCGATGCGCATGGTGGTGTGGTCAACGCCGATGGAACATACTCGATCGATGGAGTGAGATACGAGAGCAAAGAAGCTGCATTTCCAGAATCGAAGAACATGCCTGATCACCATTTAGACCAAGTCATCTCGACGGCAGGTGGGCTCAATGCTGAAGGCATTCAATCCTATCTGGTGGAAAAATTCAAAGATCCAAGCACAAAACAAGTCGAGATCATCGATCCGGTAACAGGCGAGTCGAAGATTTACACTCGTCCCGTCGAGGGCCTTGTGACCAGTGCCATCACATTTACGGAGAACGTCGACAAAATTCCAGGCGGCGTTGCTGCGACTTATGATTTGCTCGTCAACAAAGGATCCGATTGGCTGCTGAGCCAACAACAAAATGGCCAAGAGAGCATGACCGCGATGGAAGCCTTCGGTGCGGCACTGAACGCAGTTGCTGATTCTGCGAATAGCCACTATCAAACCCTGCAAGCCAACACGGGCTCGACAGGAGAAGCGGCGTTAGTCATGACAGGAGCGACTTTGCAGCTGGCTTATGATTCGACCGCTGGCGCGGTTCAAAAAGCCTGGGAAACAATGAACAATCCAAACGCCACGAAAGAAGAAGTCGGCGCGGCCTTCTTGGAATTTTCAGGAGCCGTTGCCTCTGTTGCTGGCGCAGGCGCTATGCTGCGTGCTGGAGTGGGAGCCGGAGTTTCGACAGTAGGTCTTCGTGAAGCCGGAGGAGCGGTGACAGATCTGATTGTTGATGCCGCCGGTGGAATCCTGCCGGATCATGTCGGTATTGCGAAAATCGATAACCTGATTGGTGCAGTTCCAAATGCGAATGTCATCGATTTGAATGCCGCAAGAAATGTCAGAGCTGAACCGGTCGATTTATCTAATTTAAATGACCAAGCTGCGAAAATTAGAGACAGTTACTTTGATGATGCGATCGATTCGGCACAAACTGCCGAACAAGCAAAGGCCCTGCTAGAAGGCTCTGGACTGCCACCAGAAGTAACGACACGGTTGGGTTCAGTGATCAATGAATCAAATGTCGTTGATTTGCTAGGAAATATCGAGCAAATTGCTCGTATTGCACAAGACGGAAATTCCAATTCTCTCAATGATATCTTAAATAGTTTAAGTGGAAATTCGGGGGCTTCGCTCGATCAAACTATTTCTTCGGCGACGGCGCTTTCCCAAGGACAAATTCCAGTCGGAATTGGAAAAGGCGGCCAGCTCAGTCAAATTCAAGGTTTGGACGGTCAAACATCTTTAACGGATCAATTTTCTGAATTGGGCTCGATACCCAAGCAAAACTTGGATGCCATGAGAGGGCTGGATGCTGAATCTCAAGTGACTGTACGCTGGGGTAACGGGGCGGAAGTCACGGTGAAAGTGGATGATTTATACAGAATTGTGAAATCCGATCCTGATCAGAGATTCAACATAGTGGATATACCAAATTCTCAAACTCCGGATTTTGATTTGCTTGCATCAAAGTTTGATGACTCCAATTTCGATCCGAATTTGGTAGCGGGAGTCAAGACTTACACAATCGAGTTTCCATCTGGAGCCATCGGCTCATTCACAGGTAACGCAGACTCGTTAGCTAAATTCATCGAGGCAAACCCGGTCAATGCATTTTCAGTGACCGAGCCTCCGGCCTGGGTCAAGAATGTAAATGACATGCATCCAACGCAGTTTACGGATTTGAATCCGACCCTCGATAACTTGGCATCTCAGATTTCTGATTCCTCAGTTAAAAGTGCAGGTGAATTGGATATCTACGGCACACCGATTTACCATGGAACAATAAATCAGATGATAGACTCTGTTGCTGGTGGAGCAAAAGATGTTGGTAAAGGATTTGGTGGCCCAGGTTTATATATTGCAATTGGAGAAGATCGACATATCGCAGAGTCATATGCATCAATGGCGATAGATGCGGCAGCTAATCGGCTGTCAAATGTAGGCCAAGTCCTAAAAGAACCACCTCAAGCCGTCATCATGGAAGGCCGGCTCAATCCGGATTTGGATTTACGAGTCGGTAGTTTTTCAATTACGAGAAATGGCAGCCCCGATTTATCCAACGGAGTTTTGCCAGCATTATGGGCGGATGATCCAACATTAGTTGCTTTGCTAAAACGGGAATTTGATGTTCTTGAAATCAACGGTGCACGATCAGCCGGTTTGAATTTAGATACGGATCGATTTTTAGTCATACATGAAAGTGCAGGTCCGGATGCTGTTCGTTGGATCGAGGCAAGGGATTCGAGCGGTCAAATCATCAGACTGTGGAGCGAAAAGCCTCAGACTGGTGATGGTCAGTAATTCAAATATCCATTGCTTGCCGGAAGCTGACAGCAATCGAAAAATGGGCATTGAGGGCGGCTTGCGACCGGGATCAGAGCCTTGGATTTTACTCGCAATAAGTTGAAATCAGTTTGAATGCCTGAATCCATGGGAGGATGGAAACATCTTCCATTTTTCTGGCGTAATCTCCCAAATAAATAATGATTTTAGTCGGAGTTTTATTTGAAACCTCGGCAAAGCTTTTCAATCCTGAAAGATCCGATTTGCCAATATTTTTGCTGGCTTTAATTTCGATAGCGAATTCATGTCCATTGAGGTCGAGAATCAAATCAACCTCGGCTCCCCCTGAAGAGCGGTAGGTGCTTATGCGATATGGAGTCGCGCGAGACACCAGCAAATTGCGAAGGCTCGCGATCACAAATGTTTCGAATAGAGCGCCGCGCCGATCCGCCGTAATTTTGTACGAGCCAAGCAAAGAGTTTAAAACACCGGTGTCGAAGAAATAGAACTTAGGGTGTTGAACCAATCGACGGGTTGGGTTTTTGGAATAGGAGTCCAATCGAAAAACCAGGAGTGAATCTTCAAGAATTTCAAAAAAACGCGTCGCTGTTTTTTGTGTAACAGCGGACTGTGATCCGATTTTGGAATAATCTAAAAATTCACCATTCTTCGAGGCCACGACAAATAAGAATCGGGAAAACCCCTCGATATTCTTGGTCAAGGCCTCGGCTTGCACCTCTTCTTTCAGGTATGTAGCGCCATAAGAATTTAACAAAAGCTCTTTTTCCCTCACGTTTTTTTCCGAATAAATTCCTGGCAAAAGTCCGTATGACATCGCCGAATCCAGATTCAGCTTATAATCAAGCTCTTCAAGGGAAAGAGGCGCCATTTGCAATGATACGACTCGTCCCGGAAGTAAATTGGCCGAGCCTCTTTTGAGTTTCCTCGCGCTGGAGCCAGTCAGATAAAATTTAAATTTTTTAGAATTATCATCAATGATCGCTTGAATCGTATTTAAAAGGCTTGGGAGACGCTGGATTTCATCTATAAAAACCGTCTTCGGTTTTTCTTCAGAAATGAGCTGTTCTAAAAGACCTGGCTGCGATGAAAATTGCAAAAAAACCTTTTCCTGAGCCAAGTTGATGACTAGATCCGGCTCTAGGCCTTTTATTAAAGTGGATTTGCCTGTTTGCCGTGGGCCGATCAAGAGGACGCTTGATTTGGTCTTTTGAATGGCGGAGGTAATTGTTCTAAAATACTTCATGTCTAAATTACATGGCAAAATAGACATCTATGTCAATACATATTCGCTGGGAGAGAGCTAGGCATTCGTCGCGAAACCGTCTTTGGTCGCGTGTACATTTGCTTTGCTCAATAGCAAAATAGAGTTGCGAGGGGAGTATCGATGCAGCTGCCGCGTCTTCATCCACTAGACAACGGATTTATCGCCGATCTTGGACGTGACATCACGATCCGGCCTGGCGCCAAGCGCTTGATGATTTGCTTGGATGTGGATGCCGTGAACGGGCCCGAGGACATCCGGCATTTGCCAGCGAAGGTGATTGGCGTCGTCTTTGATGAATTGGTGGTGGCGGTTCGGCTAAGCCAGATTGTGCTCAAGGAGATCGTGCTTGATCTTGCATCTAACGACTGAGCTGATGCTTCAGAATTATGGCGGCATCGGCACAGCGGTGACGACTCTTTATTCGCAAAAGACGGCAAATGATCAGTTTCTGCTGATCAGTGGCTTAAGCGAGCGTCCTGCATGGCTTCCGCCAGATGTTCACTTTATGAAATTTCAGGAATTCGATAAATTGCAAAGCCTGCCGCTTCAAGCGGACGTGACGTTTGTGCACAATGTGTTTTTGATGCGTCCGAATTTGCCGGGAAAGAAGATCTACGTGTCCCACTCGAATATGGAAATGGAAAAGCTGCTCAATCCGCGCGTGGAGGATCGTTTTATCCAAGCCTTTCGCAATGCTTTGTCCGTGGCAGACGAGATCTTCTGCGTTTCCAATTCTGAAAAAGAATTGTTGATTCAAACAAATCGAAAGCTTGTCGAAAACAAGCCGATTCACGTGGCCTATAACGGCTGCGAACCACAGCTGCCGGAATCGGATGTGCCTGTGACGAACTTGGCCCAAGCGGGCAAGCCACCTGTTTACGGGTACATCGGGAGACTGGATCTGCGCAAAGGGCTTTTCAATCTGATCGAAGACTTTCCGTCGGATCGGCAGTTGTGGATCGCAGGCGGAGGCTTGGACAAGTACGCCAACGAAACACTGAGAATGATGGCCCTGCGCCTGGCGAACCCCGAGCGAAAGAACGTGATCGCTTTGGGATACTGCCATGGAAAGCGAAAAGAAAATTTCTTTCGTTCGGTGGATGCCGTGATTGTACCCTCTTTGTACGAACCATTCGGTCTGACAGCATTAGAGAGCATGCGCTATCAAAAACCCGTCATCGTGGCTAAGACGGGCGGACTGCAGGAAATCCTAGGACCCGATCATCCACTTTATTTTGATCCCAAAGATCCCCAAGCGTTGGCCGTCGCAATTCGCCGGCTGGAAAGCCTGAGCACTTCAGCGCGCCAACAGCTGATCCAGTTTCAAAATCAAAGATTGAGCCTGTTTCCGACTTCGGCCATGGTGAACACCTACCGTCAAGCGTGAATACGGCTTGGAGGTGGCGGACGGAATTGAACCGACGTACGCGGTTTTGCAGGGGCGGTTTGCACGTCTTGCTTGAAATAGAATTTCTCGTCACGGGTTTTGGCCGGCAATCGCAAGAGTCGACACTGACAACATAAAGAGCTTTGAAACGATCTTCTGCATGGCCTACCTATGCTGCATCCAATCCTGAAATCCAATCAGCAAATGCGAGCGTCGAAGGGTGGATTTTGAGAGCAGTTGCCAATGCTTTTGCTCGATCTACTCCCATAGAAACTCTGTCGTGCTCCAGCGAGGAGATTGTCGCCTGTTTAAGGCCGGACTTTTTCGCAAGCTCAGCTTGGGTCATGCCTTGAAGTTCGCGATAGATCTTAAGGGCTTTTCCAGGTGTCAACTTTCCATATTTTTTTGCTGGAACAAATTGGCCCTTATTCAGAATTTCTTTTACTCGTTTTCCGTATTTCATCATTTTCTCCTGTAATCGTGTGGAGTGACCTTGAGAACTAAAATTCGAACCGACTGACCATCAACAACATAAATGACTCGCCATTGTTGATTCAGTGAGGAAGCCCGGGCGCCACTCCATTCACCCTTTAAAGCATGGTCCCAGTATCCGTTGATTCGCTTGATTCCAGCTGGGCCATATTGTTCTATTAAGTTCTTCCAAGCATCAAATGAGTTGCGAATTTCAATAGGTGCTTTTTTAAGCTCTTTCTCTGCAGATTTCTCAATTTCTATGATCCACATATAACCTAAAAGTAATATTACCTTTGAGTAATAAATAATGCAAGGAAAAGATGTGCAATTTCTTAGCGTAATGGTCAGTTATTTCACTAAGTTAGCTTATTCGTTCATTGCGGATATTCATATGTTGCTTTTAAATCTTTCCAGTTTCCGTTTTCGTCGAAACAGCCATCATACATTTCACTAGGCGGTTTGACTTGGGCGATCAGGTCTTCGCCTTTCGGATTCAGAACGAAATTCTGCAATTTTATATCCCAATTGAAAGTATGAGTGACATGGGAGCAGCTATATATTTCGTGTTTGTCGTAATCAAATGTCGAGTTTAAACTTGGAGGTGGCGGACGGAATTGAACCGACGTACGCGGTTTTGCAGACCGCTGCCTAACCACTTGGCTACGCCACCATTGGGATTAGATAGGGTCTGACGTTAATGGCGGGGGCGGTTGAAGTCAACCGGTGATTCGGCGGCGCCGGAACGGTAAAAGGGCGCAGGCGCTGGTTAAAATGGCAGTGAGGCCCAATCCGAACAGCAGAACCCACCGAGGTGTGTTGGATTCAAGCCGGTTCAGCGTCGACCGGGTTGGGGTCAGATCCAGGCTTAGCTGGTCGTTCCATAGGCGCAGCGGCATGGAGACCTGCCAGGCCTGGAGGATGGACGGAATGCCGGACTCGTTCGTCATCAGGATTTCGTCCCGCAATTTCAGCGTGTAGGAAAACTGATCCGACGGGAAAAAGAAATTCGTCACGACCTCGGGTGAAAAAATCCACAGAACCTCTTGAAAGAAAAATCCCATATAGCGCTGGCGCTGAAAAATCAGATTCGGGAAAAAGGCGAAATCGCTTTTTTGATTCTTCAGATCTGCTGTAAAAATAGACAGATCTGTGTCGCTGGCAAAAGGACTGCGGTTCCAAATAATTTCAGAGTGCTTGCCGATTCGGATCACCGCTTGCACCGATGGCAGGGGCGGCGTCCAAGACTTGGATTCGGCCAAGGCATGTGTTTGCGGGACGGTGGCTCGTTGCAGTTCTTCGGCCCGGTATTGAAAGGCTTGATAGAATTGCTCGTAACGATTTTGAATTTCATTGGTCAAAGCCCGGCTGATGTCGATCGAAGCCTGGTGGCTGGAATACTGCCAGGACATCAAGGTCAGCAGGGTGCCGCCAATGGCGGTGGTCAAGGCCCAGCGAAGTTTGGGGTGCTCGGTAAAACTGGGCAGATATTTGCGCATCTCGATCCAGCAGAAAATCCCCAGAATCACAAAGCAGACCGAGGTGCCCAGCGAAACTTTGGCGTAGGATCCCCAGAAAAGATTTTGCCGGAAAGAAAAAAGATTTTCGAGTGTGCTCAAGAATCCCAAAATAAACACAAGGCTTGCGGCCAAGAGACCACTGCACCAGATCAGGCTGCGGCTTTCGCGCGAAAAATTCACCCGGACCGCCCAGGCCATCGAGAGCAGAATCAAACCAATACAGGTCACCGGCGCCATGCGGCCGGGGTGCGAGCGGAAGGAGCGAACGAAGGCGGGGGCGAAGAACTCGTCCAGCCCCAGCTGCACATCAGCCAGGTACTGAAAGCCGGTCAAAGCAGACAGGAAAATCGGGACGATCCAAAGCTGACGAAGGCTGTGCAGGCGTTCGCGATTGAAGGCGAAACCATTCAAACAGAGCAGAAAAATACAAAGAGCGGTGTTGAAAACCATGGCGGAGGTGCCAGGAGTGAGGTTGAGAAGCTGGGCCCATCGGGTGATCCATGCTCCCATGTAGAGAAATGAAATGGTGGCCGGAACCCAGAGCAAGATCTCCATTCTGAACAGTGTAATCTGGTTGGAAGCTGACAGGCAAAGATTGTCTAACGCGGCATACCTATCGATGCTTCGAATCGGTGCATCGGCTCAAAGCATCGGATAAAGTCGGGGACTCATGCGAACACAGTCAGACAACCTTCGATCCTTTTTAGCCCAGAAGATTCATCAAGCCTCAGGTGGAGCGATTCCGGTTTCCGAATTGGCCGAGCAATTTGTCGAACCACCGAATCTGGCGATGGGGGATCTCGCTTTTGGCTGCTTTATTTTGGCCAAAACTTTGAAGAAGGCCCCGCCGGCCTTGGCACTTGAGCTGAAATCTCAGATCCCTTTGGACCAGGACCTGATCGCGGTCGAAGCCGCCGGTCCTTACTTGAATTTCAAATTCAGTTCGCAAAAAATCGGCGAAGAGTTGCT
>CBIHPB010000070.1:0-13475 GCA_966211485.1 uncultured Bdellovibrio sp. | reverse complement strand
ATTCAATCGGTGTCGAAGTTTACAATCTGGATCTGAGCCAGCGCCGGGCCCGAGCTATTCGGGATCTTCTGGTTGCAAAATACAAACTGCCGGCCGATAAGGTCGAGGCCATTGGTTACGGGCAGACTCAACCGATTGCGGATAACGGAAACTTTCAAGGCCGACGAAAAAACCGTCGGGTTGAATTGAAGATCTATCGCAATTAACTATTTCAAACTTTCAGGATCCGCTTCGGCCTCAAGCAAAGCTTGATGGAGTGAGCGGATCAATTTCACCAGATTTTTTGCTTCTTCTTTTGAAAAAGGCATAAAGCACGACAGCTTTTGTGGCACTTCGCTGGCGGCTTGTTTCAGCCGTTGTCCCTTTGCAGTTAAAGAAACAATTTTGTTTCGGCGATCTTTTAGGTCGGCCTCGATTTGGATCAAGCCTTTCTTTTTCAGCTTTGCAATCAGAGGCGTCATTGTGCCGGAATCAAAGAAAGTCTTTTCCGCGATTGCATTGAGGTTGATCCCATCTTCTTCCCACAGAACCAAAAGGATCAAATATTGTGGGTAGGTCAGATCCAGCTTTTCCAAGATGGGCTTGTAGATTCGATTTAAGGCATTAGATGCACTATAAATGGGGTGGCACAACTGGTTGCCAAGCTTGAGTAGCTCATTTTGAGTCATCCGGACCTCCTAGGCTTCAAATTTATAATATATTGCATACAAGGTATTTACAAGTGGTCTTTGTCTATGTATATTATCTTGTATGCAAGGTATTAAGCCTTGATGCTTAGAAGGAGCAATCCATGAAACTCGATAAAGTTCTGTACACAGCAAAGGCAAAATCAACCGGTGGCCGCGAGGGCGTTTCGGAATCCAGCGATGGCCGTCTGAAAGTCACTCTTTCGACTCCTAAATCCCTGGGTGGAAATGACGGGCCTGGAACCAATCCCGAACAGATGTTTGCTGCCGGGTATTCAGCCTGTTTTATCGGCGCGTTGAAAGCTGTGGCTGGAATGAACAAAGTGAAATTGCCTGAAGGAGTTTACGTCGAGTCTCAGGTGGCGATCGGTCCTGTGGGCAAAGCCTATGGTTTGAAAGTGGACATGCATGTGGTTCTGCCGGGCTTTCCGTCAGAAGATGCCAATGCCTTGGTGGATCAAGCGCATCAAGTTTGTCCATATTCAAATGCAACCCGCGGAAATATCGAAGTCAATCTGACTGTCGGTACATAAGAATCTCTTATTTTACCCGGGTGATATTGACATCTCAATAATACCCGGGTAATATTGTTTTGAGAGGTCATTATGAGTTCTGCTGCCAATTACACAGTTTTTGATGGTTCTAAAATGCTTTACCAGGGTCCATTGACCACTGTGGTTCAAAAGATCAAAAAGCGAATGGGCCAGTCTTCCAATAGCTCGTTTCTGATTTTCAACGACGAAACCGGTAAAACTATCGACTTTAACTTTCATGGAAGTGAAGACGACGTGCAAAAGCGACTTTCAGTTTTCGTCGGAGCTGAAGGTGGCACAGAACAGGTGTCAGGTCCGGGTCGTCCCAAGCTTGGCGTTGTCTCTCGGGAAATTTCATTGCTTCCACGTCATTGGGAGTGGCTGGCCGCTCAACCCAGTGGAGCATCGGCCACCCTTCGGCAATTGGTGGAATCGGCGATGAAGAAATCCGCTTCCAACACGACGCTCAAGCAAGCTCAGGAAAGAACCTATCGTTTTATCTCAGTGATGGCTGGCGATCTGGAAGGCTACGAAGAAGCGCTTCGGGCTTTGTACAAGAAGGAAAAGAAGACCTTCGTGGCGCAGATGCGAAACTGGCCGGATGATGTGAAGGATCATGCGATCGCCTTGAGCCGAGATGCATTTGACACGTAACGGAGGCATTCCTTCGTTACGAATCCTGTTCTAGGATAATTTCAAAAAGCGAGCCCGCACGAAGTCAATCGAAATGAAGCCCCCATTGGAAGAAGTAGATGAAGCCAGATTATGGAATTGATGCTCCGAAAGCGATCCGAAATCTTTATGTCGGCGGCGGAGCTCTCATTTTACTCGGATGTGTGATGCCATCTGGTGTTTCTTTCTTGAAGCCAATGCTGACTTGGTGGGGTTTGGCTTGGGTTGTCTCACCAACGCTGATGATTTTGTATTCGAAGATTCTGAAGTTCAAACATCGAGACCGGATGCTGAATCGGATTCAGTGGAAGGGCGACGAGATGATTCTGGATGTGGGAACGGGGCGTGGACTTTTGATGATCGGGGCCGCCAAGCGTCTGACCACGGGAAAAGCTGTGGGAATTGATATTTGGAATAGCAAGGATCTCTCTAAAAACAGTATTGAAAATGCCCAGAACAATATCGTGGCCGAAGGTGTTGCGACCAAGGCCGAAATCAAAAGTGAAGATGCTCGCAAAATGAGTTTTACCGGTGGAAGCTTTGATGTTGTTCTTTCAAATCTTTGCATCCACAACTTGTCCACGCCCAAAGATCGAGCAATCGCTTGTCAGGAGATCGCTCGCGTTCTGAAACCTGAAGGAACAGCGGTGATTTCTGATTTTCGTTTTACAAAAGAGTATGAACAAGTTTTCAAAAGCCTGGGGTTGAAGACAAATCGGCTTGGCCCATTTTGGCTGAGCACCTTTCCTCCATTGACGATCATTGAAGCAAAAAAGGAAAAATAGAATTCTTGCTCGGGGATTTTCGCCTCGATGTCTCGTCTATGTATTCAGGCAACTCAAGTATAATGATTGCATTTCAAATCCGTAACCAATGAAAGGATTTGTCATGGCACAAACGACCGGTAGTTTTGAGAAAAACAAGTATAGCATTCCCGAATTCAAGAATTCTCCTCCCGTGGAAATCACTCGGACATTTCATGCTCCCCTGGATCGTGTTTGGGAAGTTTGCACGAACGTCGAAATGATCAAGCAGTGGTGGGGACCGGAAGGTTACTCGGCACCAGAAGCCAAGCTGGATTTCCGAGAAGGTGGGTCCTACAACTTTGCCATGCAAGGACCGGATCAAAAGATCACCTGGAGTGGCGGAGTGATTCAGGAAATTATTCCCGAAGAAAAAATCGTCTACACCGATCGATTCACCGATAAAGACGGAAATCCTGTCTCAGCCGCAACCTACGGAATGGGCGGCGTGTGGCCTGAAAATCTGTATGTGACGGTGACATTCGAAAAAATCGGCGAAGGTGAAACCCTGGTCAGCATTCTGCATGAAGGAATTCCGGCTGAAATGCATGATGACTGCGTTCAGGGATGGAATTCGTCGATGAATAAGCTGCAAAAGCTAGTCGAGCGCACTTAAAGCTATTTCTCGAGAGAGAAAAACACCACACTGACCCCGACGGCAGTGGTCCTTCCAGAATTTTTGTAGGAATGAGGCTTGTCGCCGGGGAAGGTGAGTACGTCCCCTTTTTCTAAGTGATGAACTTCACCCATCACGCCGATGGAAACTTGGCCGCTGATGCAAGTGAAGTATTCGCGGGTCCCTTCGATATGAGGGGAGCCCGTCATCGTCGCCCCGGGCTCAAGCCTGAGTTCGTCCATTTCTGTTGCCGGAATTTTTTCAGGCAAAAGTTTACGAAGAAGCACACCATTTTTCGAACGACGATCAATCGGAACGTCGGCGGCCTTGATATGTTTGCATTCAGCCCGAGGAGACGAGATCAACTCGTCAATCGAGATCTTTAGTCCCTGAGAAATCTTCAGCAAGATATCCAAAGTCGGATTCGCACTGCCGGATTCCAACAATGCAATCGAAGCGCGGGTCGTACCCGACAGTTGGGCCAGCGACGCCTGCGACAGACCCTTCTTTTCGCGAAGAGCAGTCAGGTTTTTTGCGATATTCAAGCCTGCTTTGTCTTTTTGAATAGCCATCTGTCATTTTAATAGCACTTTGGTTACGAAAATGTCTAGTGTCTGCTGAAGTGAATTCAGGAGGTCCAAATGACAATTAAACTGGATCACATCAATCTAACAGTTGCGAATTTAAAAGAAAGCATCGAATGGTACGGAAAGGTTTTCGGCTTTGAACTAGTCGAATCCGGAACCACAGCCTATGGTCACAAATGGGGGATCGTCGGTTCAAATGATTCAATGATTTGTATGTATGAAGTGGCGGGGCGTTTGAGGGCCGATCAAAAAGAAGATCACAGCATCCATCAGATCGACCATTTCGGCATCCGTGTCTCGGATCGTGATCAGTGGCGGAAGACGATCCAAGAACACAGTCTTAAAATTCACTATGGTGGCGAAGTCGAGTACCCCTTTTCCAGATCCTGGTATGTGCACGATCCATCCGGACATGAAATCGAGGTCTCGTATTCGACATTGGAACGACTTCAGTTTCCGACGTAATACAAATCGGTCAGCATTACATCGTAGGTATCAATCGGCGAATTGTATCGGACGATATATTTCATCGGATACCAGCCTTTGCTTGAGACCTTATCTGGTTGCTTGATCTCGTAGGTCTTGGTTGGATGGCTTTCCAAAAAGCTGAGTGCGACCATGGGTTCCCAGAAAATTTGATTGCCGTTGTAATAACCGAAAACAAATGTCGCCGTGAATGGAAACCCGTGGAATTCAGATGAAGTTGGATCCACCCAGTGCCATCCCATCATCGGAACTCCGCCCGGTGTCGGCACATAATCTTGTGGAATCAAATCAGCAGCCGGAGCTTTCGTGCAAACGGCAGCATCGGATCCCATGCAGGTGATCTGATGGCGCTCGGTGTGGGAAATTGTGTAGAAGTGGAAATCAAAATGGGGGACGCCATAGATTTCAATCGGGTCGTGGCCGTGTGGATTCCAGTCGATGGTGAAATGTTTGAACGGAGGAATCTGATGTTTCGCATCGGGCTCTAAAGAAAATTCGAGCATTTGATCGCCACCCAAACCTTCGGCCGCCGAAGCTGTTATCGACAATCCAAACACACGCGGCCGATGGGGATTTCTTAAGTATTGGTACCAGGAATAAACATAACCTTTACCAACCGCTTTTCGAGCCGTGACCACTTTTGTTGCACTTGTTGCATTTTGGACAGTGAAAAGGACCAAAAGCCCCAGCATTATTTTTCGAATACTTGTTAATCGCATAAATTCTTCCTCCAAGAATGTGGAGGAAGGCAATGCAAAGACTGGGCATAAACTTTTTTGAATTCTTAGGCTTTGCGAACGAACTCGGATTTCAAATTGATCGATCCAATTCCGTCGATTTTGCAGGCGATATCATGTCCATCACCAGCATCCGTCAGCCGAATGTTGCGAACTTTGGTTCCGCCTTTGACGACCGAAGAAGATCCCTTGATTTTCAAATCTTTAATGACCACGACCGAGTCACCATCACTTAACACATTCCCATTGGCATCGCGAATTTTCCCATCGTCGACTTCGGCCTCGACAGCCGGGGCCGCTGATTGATGAGCACTCCATTCGTGCGAGCATTCGGGGCAAATCCACATATTGCCGTCTTGGTAGATATTTTCGGAATTACATTTCGGACAGTTGGTCATTGGATTTCCTTTGCTTCCTTTATACTGGATGAAGAGGCAGATGAAAATCAGTTTTCCAGTTGTCGCACAGTTCGCGTGACCGTTAAGATGAATCTTTCACATCAAGGAGCCCACCGTGCGTTTTCTTCTGATTTGTCTCTCATTGATCACGATCACCAGCTGCGGAACCGGCCTCAAAAAAGCCGCCCCAGTCTGCGAAGAAAAACTGTATTTCGGATGTCCAGTCGGCAAAATGGAATGCAACACCGACGCAAACGGCTGCAAGCAATGCCAGTGTGTTGTGAAATAGAAACTGAATCGATCTTGAAATCTGATGCCAACAAGCCACTGTGGCTCAAAGTACACTGGATGCGCATTTTCATATTGTAAATATCTTGGTTTTCAAACTTGAAGCGATAAAAGGAATCACCTAAGAATGGGGCAGTGTCTCTTGGAGGTTCTATGAAATGCAAGACAGTGGCGCTTTTCGGGGTGCTTGGTTTGATGGGCGGTTGTGGAACTAAAGACTGCTTCAACTACATCTACAATGTGGCAGCCGTTCATAATCTGACAGCGCAGACGCGAACTCTTGAAGTCTGCAACAACTACTCACGATACGGAGTGATCAAGCAATACAAAACCCAGCTGGATATTGCCAGCAGCGAAATGAAGTCCTTCAAAGTCGCAGGCGACTGGGAGCATGAGAGCGAAAAACAATTTGATCTGGACAAAAAGGGAGGCGACTGCAAGGGGCCAGATTCGCGTGAAAGCCGGGCTGTGCAGGTCTCTTTGACCGAGAATAGTTTCTCGCAGGTCAAACTTTGTAATGGAACTTTGGCGCAGGCTCAGCTGATTGTCGAGCTGAACGAAAATTGCCCAAGTGGATACCAGGCTCAAGAATCAGCAGTAACTTGCATCGTCGAGAAAAACTGACGCTCTAAAAGAAACGGGACACATTTCTGTGTCCCGTTTAAGAGAGGAGCAAATTTGAATTCGATTAAACTTTTTCCAGATATTCTTCCAATTTGTCGAAAGATCCAGTCCATCCCATCGTCATGCCAGCGCGGCCTTTGATGAAAGTTTCCAGTTCTTCTTTCGTGTAGTCGCCAACGACTTCCCATTCGACAGTTACACGAGTTTGCTCGGGATTTTCTTCTGTTAGTGTCACAGTCGTCATCATTGTCGCGGGCCAAGTCGGAGCCATTGGGTGACGAGCCGGTTTTTCATTCGCATCACAGAACTCTTGCGTGTACACCAGTTTGTTCGGGCAGGTGATTTCTTTGTAGTGGGCGCGTCCATACATCTTCATGCCGCTATCGTTCGACATAAAGTAGAACGTGCTGCCGCCAGTTTTGATGTCCGAGCGGATAAATTCCATATTAAATCCGGTTGGGGCCAGCCACTTGGAAAAGTGTTTTGGATTCGTCCACATCTCGAACATGGTTTTGATCGGAGCTTCGAAAGTTCGGTTGATAACAAACTTTTCTTTCCCGGTCGTGTTTTTGTCGAGATATTCCGCCAAGCGATCCCAAGTCGAATCTCCGTTGGCACCTTTGATGAACTTGCGAGTTTCCTCGGCGATTTCGGCGGTTGGGAATCCCATCGTGAAATCAAGGTGGGTCTTTCCTTTGATCTCGGTAAATGTAACCGTCACACGAAACAAAGGTGGACGATCTTCATGTCCGCCGTGGTCGTAGACCAAGCGCTTGTAGGGCTCGACTTCGAAATACTTGGTTGTGTTTTCGTAGTTGGTGCCATCGGGTCCATGCATGGTGTAGGACCAGTGACCGCCAATGCGCAAGTCTTTGCTATGGGTGGTAATCGTAAAGCCGCGTGGGCCCCACCACTGGGCAACTTGTTTGGTATCAGTCCAGGCATCCCACACAGTTTTCACAGGGGCATCGTAGATGCGATGTAATTTCAGTTCATTGGTTTTACTTTTTCCGGGCATGGTTTTTCTTCCCTTTCGGTTTTTCATTTTTCGTGACGGTTTTTAAATAAGCATCCAAACGATCGAAACTTTCTTCCCAGAACTGGCGGTACTGATCCATCCAATCGGCCACATCCTTCAGGCCATCACCATTCAATTTGCAGGGACGCCATTGGGCATCGCGGGTTTTGGTGATCAATCCGGCTTTTTCCAAAACTTTGAGATGTTTGGTGATGGCGGGAAGGCTCATGTCTTTCAGAAAAGGTTTGGCGAGATCAGACACGTTCGCTTCCCCTTTGGAAAGCTGAGCCAGCATCGCCCGTCTTGTCGGGTCGGCCAGGGCTGCGAATGTGAGGCTGAGTTGATCAGCACTTTGCGTCTGCATATTTCACCTATCGGTTAATTAACCAATTAGTTAAGTATAAATCAGAAAAACTGGCCCTGTCAATGGGCGCTTCTGGAGGTTGCTTAAGCTATTGAAATATCAAGTATATTTACGGTCCTTGTCATTGGCTTACCCATTGGATATGGTTTGGAAATGAAGAAAAAAACGACGAAAAAGAAAGCTAAAAAAGTCCTGAGGAAAAAAGCGGCCAAGAAGGTCACGGCGAAAAAGCCGAAGAAAAAGTACGAGCATCATCCAGATCATTACAACAAAAGCGAAGAGTACCTGATCAATCCCCTGGAAGAGGATTTCAAAGACGCTTGGTTTAAGCTTCGAGAATTTGGCGAAAGTTTGGGACCACAGCGAATCTATGCCTCGGGCCGCGCGATTATGTTTTCAAAAAAGCATTGCTACTTTTTCGTTCGTCCTAAGAAAACCTATTTGGAAGTCGTCATTTTTGCGAAAACAAAAATGAATCCAGAAATATTCAAATCCGTCGAAGCCTCATCAAAAACAAAATTCGCACACACTTTCAAATTGGTGCATCCGGATCAAGTGGAAGATGGACTAACAGATGTGATCACGCAATCCTATCAGGACGCCGAAGCCGAGACATAAGCTCAGCTGGGGAAAGACCCACTCATGAAACCAAAAACCGAGGCTGCCAATATCAACCAAGCCGAATTCAGTTTGAATCGAATCAAACAGAGAAGGCTGATCGTAAAGACGATCAAACTGTAAATAGGATTGGCGACATTCTTCGCTAAAAGAACAGTCGCACCTGCCATCAATCCTAAAGAAGCGACATTCAGGCCATCCAAAAGATGACCCATTTTCGCAGAGGCGCGAAGTTTCGGAATCCAAGGGGCGCTGATCGCAACAAAGAAAAATGCCGGAGCAAAAATTCCTGCTGTCGCCAGCCAAGCTCCTTGATGACTGGCGAGCATGTAGCCGATAAAGGTTGCCGTGGTGAACACGGGGCCCGGAGTGAATTGACCAATCGCCACTGCATCGATCAACTGCTGCTGGCTCAGCCAATGAAGATTATCGACCAAGTCTGTTTTCAAAAACGCAATCAAGACATAGCCGCTGCCAAATAAGATCGATCCGATTTTCGCAAAATAGCCAAATACACTTGGCAGAGGAACGGGTGTTGCTGTTTCGGCTTGGGCCCAAGCTCGCTCGGTAGATGAAAAAGCGAGGAAGGTCAAAGCCAGCCAAGACGAGACAACCGCTTTTCCTTTTGAGCTGATTCGGATCAGCAAGTTTAAAACGGCGACCAAAAACAAAATCAAAATCTCGTGACCCCAAAACAAATATCCGGCCAAGGCCAGTGCTCCGAGAAATCCCAGCCATCGGTCTTTGACTGCAGACTTGGAAAGATTCACCACCGCTTGGGCAATGACGGCCAAAATCACCGGGATCACGCTTTGGAAAACAGTTTGCACCTGTGGCAGCGATCCGTATTGCGAATAAAGCCACGCCAGCGTCCAGACAACCAAAAAAGCCGGCAGAATAAACGAAATGCCCGCAACCAAAAGACCGCGCCATCCACCCATGCGGTGGCCAATATGAATCGCCATTTCAGTCGAATTTGGACCCGGAATCAGATTCGTTGCGCCTAAAAGATCTAAGAATTCCCCATGGGAAATCCACTGCCGTCGGCGAACAACCTCTTCTTCCATCAGGGCGATATGGGCGGCCGGACCACCGAAGGAGGTGAGGCCCATGCGGAAAAAGATGAGCGAAAGCTGGCGTAAAGAAACAGGATTTGGATTGGAATTCACAACGCGAACAATCGCAGATGGGCCTTGGATTTTCAAGAGGATCGTTGACAGGCAAAGCAGGGGATTGCCATAACCTCCCTCATGCAAAATTCTCTTTTTGAACAGACAAATTCGCCCGTTTGCACGGGCCAGGCTTGGTCCGGTCAGTCCACCCAATCACCAATTCAATCCTATTCGCCAATTGACGGAAAAACCCTTGGGACCGTCGGTCAGGCAACCATTGAGGATTATGAAAAAGTCGTTCAAACGGCCCAGAAGGCTTTTAACCACTGGCGTCGGGTTCCGGCGCCTCGTCGTGGGGAAATCGTTCGCCAAATCGGTGAAGAGTTCCGCAAAAACAAAGAAAAGTTGGGCGATCTGGTTTCAGCCGAAATGGGAAAATCCCGTCAAGAGGGTTGGGGCGAAGTTCAAGAGATCATCGATATCTGTGATTTTGCTGTCGGTCTTTCTCGTCAGATCAATGGTCTGACAATTCCATCCGAGCGTCCCGAACATCGTATGATGGAGCAATGGCATCCATTGGGTTTGGTCGGAATTATTTCCGCGTTCAATTTTCCGGTCGCCGTTTGGGCTTGGAATGCAATGCTGGCCGCCGTTTGCGGTGATGTCAGCATTTGGAAACCTTCTGAGAAAACTCCGCTGACAGCCGTTGCTTGCTTTAAATTGATGAGCGACGTTTTCAAGCGCAATGAAATTCCAGAAGGCGTATTCAATCTGGTGATTGGTGACACGAAAGTCGGACAAAAGCTAGCCTCTGACGAACGAGTTCCTTTGATTTCCGCCACCGGCTCAACCCGAATGGGAAAAGCGGTCGCACAAGTCGTGGCCGGCCGTTTGGGAAAAAGCATTTTGGAATTGGGTGGAAACAACGCCGTGATTCTGACTGAAAACGCAAATCTCGCCCAGGCGATTCCAACAGTTGTCTTCGGAGCGGTCGGAACCGCAGGTCAGCGTTGCACCAGCACTCGTCGACTGATCGTACATGAATCGATTTACGATAAAGTTTTAACCAGCCTTCAAAAAGCTTATGGCAGTTTGAAGATCGGAAATCCTTTGCAGGAAACCAATCACATGGGTCCATTGATCGACAAAGACGCTGTGAACATGATGAGCAAAGCTTTGACTGCAGCCCGCGAACAAGGCGGAAAAGTTTTGCTGGGCGGAGAAGTTTTGACGGGTGCTGGATTTGAATCTGGTTGCTATGTGAAGCCTGCGATTGTGGAAGCTCGCAATGACATGGCGATTGTGCAGGAAGAAACTTTTGCGCCGATTTTGTATGTGATCAAGTATTCGGGCTCGGTCGAAAAAGCGATCGATATGCAGAACGGTGTTCGCCAGGGGCTTTCGTCTTCGATTTTCTCTGAGAATATTCGCCAGACGGAAGAGTTTTTGGCGTCTTGGGGTTCTGATTGTGGAATTGCCAATGTAAATCTTGGGACTTCGGGTGCGGAAATCGGTGGAGCCTTTGGTGGTGAGAAGGAAACCGGCGGTGGCCGTGAATCTGGATCTGACAGCTGGAAAGCCTACATGCGACGTCAGACCAATACGATCAATTACGGTCAAGGTCTGCCGCTGGCTCAGGGAATTAAATTTTCTCTCGATTAATTTTAATCAGATGCCGACGCCGGGAAATTTTCTATTTCGCGGCGGTCGTGGCTTCATACTGGGCTCGGGCTTGGACTGCGTGATCTGAAAAGTCCGAGAACAATCCATCAATTCCGATATCAAAATACTGTTGGTATTCTTTGCTTGGGTCGCCGTTGTACTCGGCAGCCAAGAATGGTGAATCGCTTCGGAATGTATAGGCGTGTACGGCCAATCCAAACTTATGAGCTAACATTACTAGTGGAGTTGGCTTTCCTTGCTGAATCAGCAGACGCTTTTCTGGTCCGATTCCATACAGTAATGCGGCCAGTTTTTCCATTTCAGCGGGTTGGAAATAGTCTCCGTAGGTTTTTCCGGATTTTGCCAGCACTTCGTCATAAGGTTGATCTGTTGGTGCGGCCAGTAGGAAAACCAAGCGGCTTCCGACCAATTTTCGCATTTCTTTTAATGATGTCAGTTCAAAGGATTGAATGATCACTGGATCTTCCGCTTTGGAAAGGCCGACTCGCATCAGTTCTTTTGCCAGTGCGGGTTCCAGCGGGAGCTTGATTGAGGCGAAATAGCTTGGATGTTTGGTTTCAGGATAGACACCGATTTTCCAGCCCAATTTCTGACTTTGCTTTTGCACCAGATCTAAAATTTCGGCGAAGGTTGGGATTTCAAATTGTCCGTTGTAGGATTGATTGCGTGAAGCCAGTCGTTCTTTGGCTCGCAGGGTTTTGATTTCTTTCAGTGTGAAATCTTCCGTGAACCAACCGGTGACTTCTTTGCCGTCGATCATTTTTTTGGTTTTGCGCTTTGGAAATTTCTTTGCGACGTCAGTGGTTTCGGAAATTTCATTTTCGTGACGGGCAATCAGGACGCCGTCTTTGGTCATCACCAAATCGGGCTCGACAAAGTCCGCGCCTTTTTCGATCGCCAGTTCGTAGGAGGCCAAGGTGTGCTCAGGTCGGTAACCGCTGGCACCGCGATGACCGATGATCAGGATTCGCTGATCCGGATGAAGCTGTTTGCGAATGGCTTGTGACGGAGCCGATGCTGATGCCGAATTTTTTTCGGCCGACGAGCAGGCGACCAATCCCAAAGTCAGAACAGCAGTCAAAGTTGAGAACGAAAGAAGAAGAGTTCGGCTCATGAGCAGTCCAATCGGTTATTTCAAATAGTTTTCACACTACACCGGGTATTTGTCCACATCAGGTCAGGTTTCGGTAAGGCCGCCGCGCTGCCGGATCGTCGCACATCTGCGGGCAAAGCAGCTTGAGCAGGGTTTTGTTTTAGAGATACTATTGAAAAGCAGGAGTTTAGGTGGCCTCGGCGTTTTCACATATTGCAGTTCCAATGGCGCTTCGGATGGCAGCGGGTCCGAAGAAAATCTCAAATCGGCTTTTGATTTGGGGGCTTCTGCTATCGGCAGCGCCCGATTTGGATTCAATCGCATTTCGTTTTGGTATTCCCTATGAATCTCAGTGGGGTCATCGCGGATTTACGCATTCGATTTTGTTCGCTGTGGTTGTGGCCACGATTTCTGTTCTCTTTGCGAGAACATTGAAATCCAGTCGCATGTCGGTGTTCGTGTTTTCATTTCTAGCAATGATCTCGCACGCGGTCCTAGATGCGATGACCACAGGCGGATTGGGTGTCGCATTCTTTTGGCCAATCAATGACCAGCGCTACTTTTTTCCATGGCGGGTGATTGAAGTATCACCGATCAGTGTGACGCGATTTTTCTCGGAACGGGGCCTTTCGGTTTTGAGATCAGAGCTGGTTTACATTTGGATTCCAGCCCTTATTTTTGGAATCATGGGAATGCTCGCTCGGAAATCGATTCGACATTGAAGATTTTTGTATTTCGGCATGGACTCAATCCGCTCAATTGTAATGATGCAATCCGCGAGGCGCGACAGCGCGCTTTGGTTTGGCTAGGCTTGTTTTAGCGGAGGTTGGACGATGACAAATAAAGAAATCGCAACATCTTTCCTAAAAATGGCCGGTGGCGGACATGTCCAGCTTGCTTTCGACAAGTTCGTGGCACCAAACTTTAAGCATCACAATCAGTATTTCAAAGGCGATCGCCAGTCGCTTTTGCATGCGATGTCGGATTCTTTTGAAAGGAATCCGAATAAGTCCATCGAAGTGAAGCAGATTTTCGAAGACGGGCGCACCGTGATTACGCATTCCTTGGTTTCTCGAGCGAACGGCAATGACCTCAGCATCGCGGTCGTTCATATATTTAGCGTTTTAGGACATCATATTGTCGATCTATGGGACCTG
>CBIHPB010000069.1:0-13513 GCA_966211485.1 uncultured Bdellovibrio sp. | reverse complement strand
CACGATGATGTTGCTTTCATCGTGAGAGACATCCTTGTTAAAAATTCCATGGGCGCTGTCGTACTTCAGCAGATGAGCCGCACCTTCAACGCTGTCCATGTTGTTGATTCCAACGATGTCGAATTTTTCAAATCCAGCGCGAAACAAAACGCGACCGATGCGACCAAAACCATTGATACCGACTTTGAGCTTAGCCATGTGTGAGATCCTTTTTTAGATGTAGTGAAGCGAAGACAGGATAATGAACTACCAGACGATTTTAGGGAACAGTTGACGCGCATTTTCGTTGGTGGCCTCAGCCAATTTCTCGACCGAGACACCTTTAATGCCAGCCACCAGTTCTGCCGTGTGCACGACGAAAGCCGGAGTGTTCTTTTTGCCACGCTGTGGAACCGGCGCCAGGAAAGGGGCATCAGTTTCGACATGCATGCGATTCAGCGGCACCAATTTGCAAGTTTCTCGCAAACTGTCAGCGTTTTTGAAGGTCACCACACCGCTAAAAGAAATGTTATACCCCAGATCCAGGCACTGCTCGGCCAGCCAAGTCGAACTGGTAAAGCAATGGATCAGGCCCGTGACTTGGCCTTTGAATTCTTTCAAAATTTCGACCGTGTCTTGCTCGGCCTCACGCGTGTGAATCTGCACCGGCATCTTGTGTCGGCGCGCAATATCGAGCTGCTTGCGAAAAGCGAGCTTCTGCTCTTCCACTGGTGATTTGGTGTAATAATAATCAAGACCAATCTCACCGACGGCGATGACTTCTCTTTCCGGCAAATGTTTTTCGATCCAAGCACCGACTTCATCCTGCCAAAGCATGCCTTGATGTGGGTGAACTCCCAGCGTGCAGTAAACGTCGGGATAGAATTGCTTGGCCGTTTTCAAAACGAATTCGTGATCAGACGGTTCGGTTCCGATCGTCACGATCTTGCTGACCCCGGCCGCCTTCGCTTTTTGCAAAGTGACCTCGGGCGAGTCTTCCAGCATGTCCAGGTGAGCGTGCACATCAATCCACATGGATCTAATTTACCACATTTTGCGGAGTGGTCTCAATCCAGAACTGTTCAAACACAAGCGAAGAGTCCTGATTGGCATCGAGCTTTTGTTCAATCCACAGTGCTTTCTCGCAGGAACGAAATAAAACGTCCTGAGGAATCTGCGCCGTTAATTTCTTCAACACCGAAAGCTTGTCGGTGTTCAGAACCTTGCTTTCAGCTCCCATTTTCAAGTACAGAGCATCCCGGAAGAGCCAGGACAGATGCGAAGCCAAAGACCTTGCCGCCTCCCGATCGCGCACGATCTCGCGGTGTTCAGGCTTGAGATAGGCCATCGGAGTTTCGATCCAGTCTTGCAACCAGCCCAAAGCACTTTCGCGAATTTCCAACTCATCTTTTTGCAACAGCTGAGAAAGTCTTTCGAAGCTTCCTTGGCTTGCACGCAAGGCCCACTCAGGGGCTTCGGATTTCTGTCGCATTTCTTCGACCGTCAGTGGCTGGAAGGCGACGACTTGTGCGCGCGATCGCAAGGTCGGAAGCACATGCTTGCTACTGGGAGCAATCAAGAAAAAGAAAGTGCCCTCGGGCGGTTCTTCCAAAGCTTTCAAAAGCGAGTTGCCGGCTTGCGGATTCAATGACTCGGCCGAATCGATAATCACCACACGCTTGCCACCCAAAGACCGCAGGCTCAGAAAATCCAAGATCTGATGAGCTTGTTCGATACGGATCAGATTTTTTTCAGGCTCGATCAAAAGCAAGGATTCGGTGTTGTAAGTTTTTGTCTTTACCGCTTTTTCGATTCGCAGACAGCTGCCGCAAGCGCCACAGGCCGATTTGTTTTTTTCGCAGGCCAAGGCCTGCGCCAAAGCCAGCGCAACTGTTTTGCGACCGATGCCCGAAGGACCGACGAATAAAAATGTGTGTGGCAGTTTTCCAGCTTCCATCGAGTGAAGGAAGCGCGAGAGATTTTCTTGATGACCAAGGACGCCGTCTAGGAGTCGAGCCATCGAAGGCTCCGGATATGCAGGCTCAGTTTTTCCAAAAGCTGTGCAGGAGTTTCGGCCGCATCCAGCACCAGCCAGTGCTTGGGATCTTTTTGTGCCTGCTGCAAAAACGAGTTTCGCACGCGCTCGTGGAAGGTGTCGGCTTCGGATTCGATGCGATCTTCGCGATCACCGCTGGCGTTTTGTCGCTGATTGCGGCGGCGGCGGCTTTCGGTCACCGACAAATCCAAAAGAACGGTCAGATCTGGTTTCAAACCGTCGGTTGCAAAATCATTCAAACGCTCGACCCACTCGACCGAAATTTCGCGGCCACCGGCCTGAAAGGCGATCGAGCTTGCCGAAAAGCGATCACACAAAACCCAGGCTTCTTTTTGCAGGGCCGGACGAATCACCTGATCGACGTGCTGAGCGCGGCTGGCTTCATACAACAAAAGTTCCGTGCGTGGAGTGGGCGCAGGGCCATCTTTGGTCAGAATCATTTCACGAATCAGATCGCCCAAAGTGGTGCCACCGGGTTCACGGGTGCGAAGAACAGGCAATGATTTGCTTTTGAGCTCGGATTCAAGCGCTGACATCAGCGAACTTTTGCCAGAGCCATCCAAGCCTTCAAATACGATAAATGGCATGCGCTTGAAGGTTGTCCTTCGTTTTCAGAGAGAAGTCAAATCGAGTGGCTTCCCCGAAAAGTAATCAGTCGGCACCTTGTCGAGAAGTCCCGCCCTCACCAATTCGTCGGCCGATGCCGGTGCTTTTTTATTCTGCAGTTCGAATTCACTCTTCGCCAGGCGCAGCTTCAGTTTGCCGATGCGGTTGATCTCAGATTTCATCATCTGGATGTCCGCATCACGCCAGATTTGCTTGAGAATCTCGGCACTCTCGCCCTGCCCGCCCTTCACTTTTGCCAAAGCTTGAGCACTGGTCTGATAGGGATTTTTCTGGAACGCTTTGGCCGCGGCGTTGGCGACACTCATCATCGGAGGCTTCAACAATCTTTTGGCTTCGCTGATCAAAACTCGGTCGACCGGCCATGGGGCGCGAACTTGAAGGAACCATTTGCGAAGCTCGGGATTACCGGCCATTTCAGTCGCAAATTTGCCCTGCATGGCTTCCAGTTCATCCAGCAAAAGCGAGCGAATGACGCCTGTCAGCCGAAGTCCGACTAAGGAGCTTTCTTCGAATGGAAAATCGGCTGCAAACTGAAACCAGCTCGCCAGATTTTTTTGCACCTCCGGCCAGTGATTTTGGAAGGCATCCGCCCGCGCTTTCAGCATGGACAGCTGCAAATACCCCATCAAACCGCCAAGGACTTTTTCGTCCTCGATCTCACCGCGAACGAAGTCTTTCGAAGACTGAAATTCACTCTGCAAAGAGGCCAAAGATTTCTCGTTGGACTTCAAAAGCACACTGAGTTTTTCAGGTGGAGCCTTGGCCAGATCATGGGTTTCTTTGAACATCTGGCGGATTTCGTCCGAAGATTTCAGTTCCGTGCTGAACTGGTGCAGGCTTGAGCGCTCCAAAGCGAAGGCGAGACCGGGAAAAACGGCGAGAAACATCCAAATTTTAAGCACATGACCTCCGACTGTTTGCATTATCCCCCTCTTCGCCAAAGCTTTTCAAGTGACTTTTCCGACCTGATTTCCCTATATTGGCAGTTCTTTTTGCTTATTTGGAGGCTCGCCCCACATGGAAAATTTTGTCGCCGTTGTGCACGTATTGACTGCTTTGTCTTTGATCGCTTTGGTCCTGTTGCAGGATTCAAAAAGTGACGGTTTGGGTGGAGCATTCGGCGGTGGCGGATCCAACTCGATCCTGGGTGCAACTGGCGGCGCGACTTTGGCGCAAAAACTGACACGCTGGGCAGCATTGATCTTTGCTTGCACAAGCATCGGCCTGACTGTTGTTTCGAATCGCAAGTCTTCTGTTGTTGATAACCTCACAGCTCCTCCTCCGGCAGCATCAGCTCCAGTTGAAACGGCGGCAGCGGGTGCAGCGGCGTCTCCGACTGAAACAACCACGACGACTGTTACGACGACCACAGCTGCTCCAACCAAGTAGTCTATGTCTGAGAATAAGAACCAGTTGGTCATAGGATTTTTGCTCCTCGGCCTGGTTCTGATTGGCCTCTCGACTTATTTCTCTTATTTTGCACCGAAGGATATCCCCACCGAATTGCGATTGGCGCGTGTCGATCGCGAATCCGGAAAAGCATCCGTCTATCGCAACGGCTACACCCAACGTGAAAACATCGACCGCAAAATCGATCTCTACAATTTGGATTCGGTTGAGACCCAGGAAACAGGTGAAGCGATTCTGTCTTTCGAAAGCACTCATAAGGTTCGACTGTCGCCAAATACTTTGGTCACATTGGAAAAATCCGACGACACTCAGAATCCGCACGTCACTTTGATTGTGAAACGCGGTGATGTGCATATCGACGCCGAAGGCCGCGAAGGCGAATTGTTTATCGCCAAGAATGGTCAGCGAATTTCCGCTTCTGAATACAACAATTCCCAGCTATCGCAGTCACCCGTCCAACCGCCGCAGCCGAATGAAGCGTTCTCGAATCCGATCCCCGAAAACCAGGGCCTGAGCGAAGACGAAATCAACACAGTGATGAACAACAATCGCAGCCAGTTCTTTAAGTGCTACACCCAATTGCTGCAAACCGAGCCCACAGCTAAAGGTAATGTGTCTCTGAGCTTTACGATTGAAAACAATGGCAAGCTCAGCGTGGCCGAAGTCACGGCTTCAGAGCTCAAGGACGAGACTTTTAAAAAATGTCTTTTGGAAGTCCTTCGTCGCATCGAGTTCCGCAGCTTCCAGGGGCCACAGATCTCGACTTTATTCCCATTGAAATTTGAATAGGCTCTTGTTAGCATTTCCTTCTCCCTTTGGGAGAGAAAGAAAAACAGATGGCAACTGAAAACACCTACAAAAATCTTCCTAAAGACCAAAAAGAAACCGCTGTTCGCAGCGAGATGCTTCCGTTTTTCTTATATGCAGCTCTGCCAATTCTGCTGACCATTGCGATTGCTTTTATCTTCGGCCCTAGCCTGACTTAATCCCGCTTTCTCGAGGCCTTTGAATCAAGGGCCGTGTGGAATGGTTTTTTCGCTTTTCATGGGGCTTTCTTGCCGCCCCTGGCGCTGCATGCTGGCTGTAAAGCTCTGTTTTACTTCTACCGGGATCTCAATGACCTCTTCTGATCAAAGACCAATATATTGGTCAGCTGACCATTTTAATGGTCTTCAGCCGAGAGACCCTTATTCAGGCAATGATTTGTTTACTGCCATTTGGAAGTGACTCACTTTTTTGTATCAAGAATTTGATCCATGATTCTGAGTCTCTTTATCTCTCTTACCTGCAACGACGGTATAATATCAGATGTGACGGTATACCGTCATTCACAAGAAGAGCCCCATGAAAAGCAAGCGCCCAAAGTCCACAAAGCAAGGTGCTTTCTTCATTTTGAGACATCCCTCATTTCATTTGACATTTATAGTAAGTATGCTTACTATTTGAAAAACGACGCCAAAAAATTAAGGAGATCAAAATGGCTTGGCAAGGCGAGTACAAAACCGTGACTCAAAAAGTGAGCAAAGAGCAGATCTGGGAAACCTGGAAAGACGTCAACAATTGGCATCTTTGGGATACCGGTCTTGATTTTGCCAAACTGACCGAGCCCTTTCAGACGGGCTCTCGTTTCACCTTAAAGCCAAAGGGCGGCCCCAACGTAAAACTTGAGTTCTGCAAAATCGAACCGCTGAAATGCTACGTTGACTTCACCCGCTTTCCGCTGGCCAAAATGTATGGCTTTCATGAAATGCGCGAGACACCCGAAGGTCTCGAACTGACCTGCCGGATGGAGATCAAGGGACCGCTGTCTTTTGTTTGGCGAAAACTGGTCACCGAAGGAATCGTCAAGGGACTTGAAGAGCAAACACAGCAAATGATCGAGTATGCTCAGAAGAGGTTTCCGGCACGTGGCTAAACTAAAGGGATCCCGCTATCAAACGGCCGAGCAAAGTCCCGGGTATCTTCTTTGGAAGACCTTCTATGCTTGGCAGCGGCAAATGCGCATGCATTTGGATCCTTTAAAAATCACCCAGGTCCAGTATTCGATTCTTGCGACTCTGAGCTATCTTTCTTCATCCGGCGAACCGATCTCCCAACAGGCGATCGCCAATCAGCTGTCGATGGATAAAATGATGGTCTCGGATGTGGTGAAAACTTTAGAGAAGAAAAAGTTCCTCGTGCGCGATAAAAATCCAATGGATGCGCGCGCCAGCTCCCTGCACCTGACTTCCATGGCCCGAAAGATCTTAGAGAAAGCGACGCCGGTCGTGGAAGATGCGGACGAAGTTTTTTTTGGAAAACTGGAAAAAACGGAGCGCCTGAAAATCATCGAAATCTTTCAGAAGCTTCATTCCGATGAGCAAACCGGAAACCGCAACTCAAAAGTCAATTGACCGGAAATTACCGATAATCATGCAGGTAATCGACCCGCTCCTGCACCCAAGGCTCAAAGTGTCCTTCCAGCGCGTAGACCTTGCCATCATTAACCTTGGTCTCTTTCGCCGGCGGAAGACTCGGAGAAAAGCTCCCCGGAAAAATCCCCTTATCAATAAAGAACGTCTGAATCTTCTGGCTCGCCGTCTCCCCAATCACATGCCGGCGAACCAGCTCGTCAAAACTGCGGATCAATTCTTCCGGCACAAAGCCGTAATTGAAAATCATGTCTTGTGCGATCGTGTGGACCGCATCGATTGAGATCCGCCCGTCCTGGAAAAGATCGCAAGCCACTTGGAAAGTGTTGTAAGTCGGAACTGTCCTGCGGCCGAATTTTAAATAGTAATCCGGATCCGTATCGACCGCGAGATTGATGTAGATCTTTTCGACTGGATCATTCTCAGGAACCTGCGATTGCAATAGCAAGATCTCGTCGATCTGATCGACCGTGACCGAAAAACTTTTCAGCACGTTGCGAAGGTCTTGGGCCCCCAATCGGCGAGCGCAGATATCCGAGTACAGATTGTAAATCACCGCATCGGATTCGCTGTCATCGCCCCAGCAGATCTGCTTCACATCTTCTTTCAGTTTCATTCGCAGCTGAAGCAGGGCCTGGATTTTGTAGCCGACTTGCTTGTTCAGTCGCCACAGTCGTTTCGGCGTCAGGTTTCGGAGATTGTCCTTGTAGAAGCAACCGAAGGGACGGATTTCGTCGATGGTAAACTTCTCGGCGATTCGCGCTTCCATCTGTGGAGGTGAAGCGGAAATAAAATAAAGTGGAAAACGCGCTTGGCCTTTTTTCTCGGTCCATGTTTGCGCCAGCACCTGCAAAAGCGTGCTGGTGCCCGGAACGTTTTTCTTGTTGAAGGCGCGCTCGATCGCGGTTCTCAGCAGCTGAGCCAAAGACTCGATCGCCGTATCCAGATAGGTTTTATCCAAATCCCAAACGAAGACTTCGTCGATGTTTTGCTCGACACCTTGGGTGACGTAACGAAAGAAAACAACGTCACCTGTGATTTGACTGCGATCTCGCCAATCTGCCATGAAAAAAAAGTAACATTGCCGGAACCGTTTTGGTATCGTCGAGCATCAATGAACCGGGTCTATTCCACACCTCCTCAGCTCTGCTCGATGTCGCAATGCAATAAAGATCTGTTTTTTGATCCACGCACACCTTGGCCGGATGGGTTGCCCGCAGTCGCGGTCAATCAGGTCGTGCTGGCTGGATTTTCTCAGGGCCTGGTTTTTAACCATCAGATCGAGACGACCGAGTCCGACACCATCGCCCGGCTTTTTCGTTCGCTGTACTTTGAACTCAGCTTTATGGAAATGGCGCGACTGACGGAAAAAGCAAAGTCGATTTCCTGGTTTCCGCTGAATTTGATTGCACAAAAATTTGGTTGGGCGCCCAGCGAGAACTTTTTTAAAATCGCCACGCGTGTTTTGAAAACGCCATCCGGATTTCAAGAGTGGGCCGCCGATAAAAAATTATCGCCTTTGGACTTAACTCCTCTGCTGGCCAGTGAAAATCTGGAACTGAAGTATTTGTTTCATGATCTGGTCAGCCTCAACATGCCTCGCGTTCTGGGCGTGAAAGCGCTGGAGCTTGCGATTGAATTGCAGTTGATGGGTCATGCTTCACAAAGTTTAACCACTGAAGCTTTGCTGTCCACACCACCTCAAGATCTGTCCCTAGGCGAAGCTTGGGTGCAAGCTTTGAAGGCGCTGAGATATCCGGAAACTTTCAGGCGCGATCAAGCAACCGAAGCACAGATGACCAAACTTCCGTGGCCCGGCACCACACAGGCGCGCTGGACTCGGCAAGGCGATCGCGCCGGCATTGAACTGAAGCTTTTTGTTTCTCAACCTTCGGACCTCAAAAAATACCTGCAGTCCCTCAGTCATGTGCAAGATCTGCTGGAAAAAGATCCTTCAGGCACACAGCACTAAACAGCACACAATGTGACGCCACAATTGCGCTGAAATCCAGACCCGGCAGAGAACGAATCAAGGCTTGCCGAATCCCCTATTTCAACGCAAAATTTGGGTTATGCTTGGTCGCATTGCGCTTCAAAACACGATCAAAAATTGGCGTCACTCTTTGTCCGCTCTTTTGGCCTTAGGCGCGGCGTTTGTTTCATTGGTGATGTTTGATGGCTATATGGCCAACATCGAACGCGTCTTCGACGATCAGTTTCGGCATGTTCAGATGTTGGGCGATCTCGAGATCGAGCACAAAGATATCCACTCGAAAGCCGGCATCTCTGAACCGTGGAAATTTTGGCTGACCAAACAGGATCAAGATGTGATCCGGCAATTCTTAGATGCGCACAAAGATCAAATTCGCAGTGTCGTTCGCACGATCGATTACCAGGGCATGATCAGCAATGGACAGCAGTCACAGATTTTCCTCGGACGCGCGTATGATATCCAGGAAGGAAAAAAAATGCGCGGACCTGACTTCCAGTGGAATGCGACTTTCGGCCTTCCGCTGTATGAAACCAGCGACGCTTTTGCTGCAGCTCCAGGGCGAGGACTTGCGCGCCGATTGGGTTGTACGATGAGCTACCCGCGCCTCTTCTCAACATCCAGGGGCGGCTTCGAAGCTTTCGAGCGTCCCTTCGATTGTCCGTCGAAAGACATCCAAATTTCTACCACCACGCCTGATGGACAATTGAACGCAGTTGATTTGACGATCTTTGGAATGCTGGATGGCGGTTACAAAGATTTGGATGATCGGGTGCTGCAAACCTCGATGGAAGCTGCGCAGACATTGCTCAATACAGAAAGCGTGGGTTGGATGGCAGTGGAACTGAATCCTGGATTTTCAACTTACGATTTTATCGACACCTTCAATCGTGAAATTCTGCCCAAGGCACCGCATCTCTACATCACTCGCTGGCAGGATCATTTTTTTGCGGATGTATACCGCAAGACCATGGATTTTCTGTCCATCTTCCGAAATTTTATCATCATCGTGATCTTAGTGGTCTCCACGATGTCGGTGGTGAACACTTTGGTGAAAATCGTCAAAGAGCGAACGCGGGAAATTGGAACTCTTCGCAGTATTGGATTTCGCAGCCGGCAAGTGGCTTTGATGTTTTTGTATGAAAGCCTGTATTTGGCCATGATCGGCTCGGGCATTGGCGCTGTTGTTTCGGTGCTCGGAACTTCGCTGGTGAATTTCAGCAATATTCGCTACAAAGCCGGAATGCTGGCCGAGCCCATTGCTTTTCATATTGAGTTTGTTCCGGCTGGCTATCTGACGGCCTTTGCGCTTTTGATCACGGTCAGCCTTCTGGCCTCGTATTTTTCAACGCTCTCCATTTTAAAAAGTAAGATCGTCGACAACCTGATCCATGTCTAAGCTGCGATCCTTTGTTTTATTTTTAGTTCTGATGGGCCTTGCGGGTCCCGCCATGGCCAAGCGACCGGACGAGTGGAGCTTTGCTTTTGAATCCTTTCTGTATGGCGAGCAAGATGATCTGGCCGAATCCACCCCGAACCCGGGCAATGCGATTTTTCAGCAACCGCAAACGCTGCTGACGTTGGACAACCGGCTGAATATCAAGTGGCTGAAAAATGATGGCAAGCTGATCGCTCGTCCCCGATGGACCCTGTACCAGCATCGCACAAAGAACGAGACGACTCAGGAAACAAAAACAAAGTCCCAAGGCAAACTGGATCTGACCGATGCGTTTTGGGAGCAGTCTTGGAATCCTCGCTTCTCGACAACTGCGGGCCTGCAAGTTTATCAATGGGGACCGGGCGAGCTTTTCAATCCATCCAATCCGTTCTTTCGTTTTAACAACCAACAAACGGCCTATGCCTTCAAAGAAAAAGGCAAAAGCTTGCTGCGCTTCAATTACTCGATCGGCATGGAGAGAAGTATTCTCTTCATCGTCGAACCAGTCTCCAACAATGAACCACACTGGATGGCCGAGCGAGAGTTCAAACCACAAGCGGCTTTGAAATTCGAGCGCAACTGGAAAAACACACGCAACTATTATGGCGTGGTCGCCGGAATGGAAGCCGAACAAAGCCCATTTGCTGGCGAGTATGCTCACTATGAATTCAAAGAAGGTTATAGCGTTTACCTGGATGCCAAGCACTCGTACCAGGAATTATATTATGGCCCCGCCGCCAACGCGATCGGCGGCTATGATATGGTTCTTCGAGGAGAAGACGCCAAAGTGTGGTCGCACATCGGAATGTTGGGCTTTCGCTATGAAGGAAATGTCGATTTTCGCATCGAGTACCTGCACAACAGCCTGGGCTACAACAAAGAAGATTACGATCACGCCCTGGCCAGCATTTCAAATCTCTTCAATCCCAACATCGTGCAAAACATCAATCGCTTTGCACTGTCGGGCCTGAATCTCATTTCGCAAAATTATCTGTACGCCAGCCTTCGCATCATGGATCCGTGGAAATGGCGTGATTTCAATTTTTACTTGCGCTCGCTGAATTCGCTGATGGATAAATCAGGTCTGGTGCAGACCGAGTTTGATAAGTCGGTTGGTGATTCCTTCACCGCATTTGGAAACTACACGGTCTTCACAGGCGCAAAAGATACCGAGTTTCGGCTCTTTGACGACTGGAAAATTCTTTTGGGATTGAAATATGCGCTGTAGGCCGCGCGATCAGCACAGCCTTTCGAATTAACGAGTCAAATTATTAACGTTGAACTGCGAAGCAGAAATAGCCGCAACACTTGGTTTCGCGTACTTGATAATACTTTGATTCTTTTGAAACTTGGCATCGATGATGGTGAGCTCGCTGACGAATGGAATATTTTGTCCATCCACTGCCAGCTTGTTTCCGTATTTCATGGTGCCGATCTTAAACGGCTTTCCTTGCAAAGTCAGGAATTCGGCCTTGACTGCCAATTTGTCTTTTTCTGAGATCCAGTAGCGAATTTTATCGTAAGTCAGATTCTTCGCTTTGGCTGTCAACATCAGGACATGCACTTTTCCCATTTGTGGATCGTCTTCCGTCTTTTCAATTTTGGCCGAGTAATCCCTGGCATAATGAGTGCTGGCGATATCACCATTGGCCGCCTGACCCACCAGACGCTGACGAGCGGAAATCGAAACCGGCTTTTTGAGAGAAGGCTTGAAGAACCACATCTGGCGATCGTTGAAGATAAAGATTTCGCCTTTGTTTCGACATAAGCGTCGTCACCGGCCGCTTTGATTTTAAATTCGCGTTCGGTGGTTTCTCCATTTTCAATCGTGATGATGGTCGCATCCCACTGCAATCCCTTTGTCACACTTCCACGGGCGCGGTCAGAGGCCTTTAGCAAAGCTTCGGCTGAAACCTCTTCAGCTGCAAAGGATTGAAAGGCCATTCCCATGGCCATGACGAAAATAACAAGACTTTGTGTTTTCATTCGGACTCTCCGATATCATGAAGTAATTGGACCAATTTTGTTTTACTTTTACGACGAATCACCACCTGCGCTGACAACCAGGTGACCAGCGTGAGAACGGTCCCCACGACCAAGGCAATGGTGATATTCCAGTTCAACACAAACTGGATCTGATTGCTGGTGCCCGGTGGCTGAAACAAGATATGTGATGAATTCACAGCTTTTGAAATGATCAAAGACAAAATCGTTCCGGCCGTCATTGCAAATAAGCTGACCAAAAGACTTTCGCGCGAGAAGACCTGGCGCACCTGCTTGGGGGTAAAGCCGATCGCGCGCAGGGTTCCGATCTCCCGAGTACGCTCGATAATTCCCATGGTCAGTGCATTGACGATCGTCAGGCTGACGGCTGTGCAGATCAGAAGAACAAAAAATCCGGCCATCACAAACAAAAAGCCCATGGTTCCCTTGTACAGGGAGTTTACTTCCTCATCACTATAACGATAGATATCCAGGCCAAAGGAAAGATCTTTGCTTTTCTCGCGCAAAGACTGCTCGAACTTGTCCATCTCGACGGGTTCGCGCAGGAAAATGGAAACCGACGATGCGCCATCTGTTGATAGCAGCTCTTGCAGCTTTTTGAGTGGCGCTAAAATCGTCGTCTCTTCCAGAAATTTTGAACCGGTGCTGTGATCAGCGCCAAGATCCGCGTTCACGGCATTGAGATCGCCGTCCAGATTTCGTGTCGCCAGTTGAACACTGTCATTGGCCGAAAACGGGGTTTTGAAATTCATCACATCGGAAATGACCGACGTCACCGCGATCATTTCCGTGTTGTTCAGGAAAAGATCTGGCGTCTCTCGCTGCCAAGGCATCATCCAGTCCGAGGCCTCTTTCAGCACCACGGGCTGCTTCAGAGACTTCGTGTAAGGATCTGGATCGATCGAGTAGGCCACCACGCCGTGGGATTTGTTGCCGTCAGACAAAAGTGCGGGAGCTAGAAGCGATTCGCTGGTGTACTCTATTTTTTCTTTCAGCGGCGTGAAAATTTTCTGATCGATTTCGTTGAGATCTGATTTTTGCAGAATGTACTGCTTGGGCTTGACCATGAATCCATCAACCCCGCCTTTTTTGTACAAAACAAAATGACCTTTTTGCAGAAGGTAAATCGCCTGCACCGACAACAGCACGTGCGAGCGATAGATGTAGGCACCTAAAAGATTCATGGCCACAAAGCCCACGCAAATCGCAAGCCCGGTGGAGAATGTCCGCCGCTTGTTGCGATTCAGATTTTTCAGGGCCATGTTCCAGCTCATACGCTTTCGATCACTCCGTCGCGGATTTTGACAACTCTCTGCACGCGGTTCATCAACTTTTCGTCATGCGTGCAAAAAAAGAAGGTCACCTTTTTTTTGCGATTGAGCTCCATCATCAGATCAATAATCAAATGCGCCGTTTTCGAATCCAGATTGGCCGTGGGCTCGTCCGCCAAAATCAAAGACGGATTGGTCACCAAAGCGCGAGCGATCGCCACACGCTGGCGCTGACCGCCGGACAACTGATCGGGACGATGATGCACGAATTCTTCCAAGCCCACATCTTTGATGGCGCTCATCACCCGTGTTTTTCTCTCTTCGGGC
>CBIHPB010000068.1:0-13531 GCA_966211485.1 uncultured Bdellovibrio sp. | reverse complement strand
TGCCGTCAAAACTGACATTATACCGTCATTGCATGGAAGAGAGACTCAGAATTATGGATCAAATTTTTGATCCAAAAAAGTGAGTCACTTCTAAAGGCTAAAGGCAGCAAAAAAATCATTGAACGAATAAGTGTCTCTCAGCTGAAGGCCATTAAAATGGCCTTCGATCGGAAGAGGTCATTGAGATCCATGTGGAAGTAAAACAGAGATGATTTTCTCGAAAGCTCTGCTTCCTAGCTTCCCCCACATCGACATGGTGGCTGAGCGAAGTCAGCCCTCTCGATTACCTATTATAATCATCCTGATACCGGACAATATCATCTTCCCCGAAATAGCTCCCCAGCTGAACCTCGATAAACTCGATCGGCTGATCACTCGTATTGCGGATGCGGTGTTTCGCGCCCATAGGGATTTTGACGTAGCTGCCGGCTTGAACCGGGATCACTTGCTCGTTCAAAATGACTTCGCCACGGCCTTTGACGATCACCCAGTGCTCTTCACGTTTGGCGTGCGACTGGTAGGAAATCTGTTGTTTTGCATCCACACGGATAACTTTGGATTTGAAGTGCTCTTTATCCCGCAGGATTTCAAAACGGCCCCAAGGACGTTCTTCAAATGTGTGCTCTTGCGCAAGCTTTGGGCTTTCGTTTTTTAGACGATCGACGACCATCTTTACTTGCTGAGTTTCGCCTTTTTTGGCGACCAGCAAGGCATCATCGGTATCAACCACAATCAGGTCATCCACGCCGACAAAGGCGTAGCGCTTGTCCACTTTTGGCAGAACGAAATTGTTTTTCGAGTCCACTTCGATTGGATTGCCACGTGAACGGCCGCTTTTTTCATAAACTTCAGCCACCGCATCCCAAGAACCCACATCGCTCCAGCCTGGATTGCAGGGCACGCATAGCATTTCGTCTTTGGTGAGCTTTTCCATGATCGCATAGTCGATCGAAATCGATGGAAGACTGGCGTAAACTTCTTTGAGGTTCGAGAGATCTTTTTTGAGGACTGACAAAGAATCCCAGATCTGCGGCTGATACTTTTCAAACAGATCGATCATCAAATTCACTGGGAAAATAAAAATTCCGGCGTTCCAGTAATAAGAACCGTCTCGCAAAAACTCTTTTGCCAGGGCTTGATTTGGTTTTTCATGAAATTTCAAAACCGAGTATGAACTCACCTGCTTTTTGTAATTGTAAGGCTGCTTTTCGGTTTGAATGTATCCGTAACCTGTTGCCGGCTCGGTCGGTTTCAGACCCAATGTGACGATTCGGTTTTCACGCGCACAGGTCTCGGCCAAATCTAAGGCGGCCGAGAAAATATCTTCCTTTTGGATCAGGTGATCAGCAGGAAAAACGCCGACGATCTCTTGATCGCGGCCTTCGAATTCCAGAATTTTGCAAAGCAATGCAATGGCCGGTGCTGTGTTTTTACCCATTGGTTCATAAATTGCGCGCAGTTTATGAAACCCTGCTTCCTTGGCTTTCTTCTCGGTGAAATCGCGAAGTGTGACGGACGTTAGGATCCAAGGCTCGCCAAATCGCGCCAAACGCTTCAAAGTCGCTGTCTGCAACGAGTCGTCAAAAAGTTCACAAAACTGTTTGGGATATTTCACTCGGGAAACGGGCCAAAGACGTGTGCCACTTCCGCCACTCAAAATCACAGGAATCACGAAATTCTCCTTCGAATTTTTCCTTCGATATTTTTACTCATCCCACGAGGGAAAAACTGTGTCTAATTTAAACCATCTTGGGCCTATCTGTGTCATCTGAAATTGATTCTGTGGCTCGGAGGCGACAGGTTTCATGTCGAGTCGCGTGACTTTCTGAGCTCGACTTTGGCGATGGACAATCGGGGGTTTTGAGAGCGATACTGGGGCCTCACCTACAAACCTTCCGGTCCACTTCAGTCCATGGAAAATTCAAGGACGCCGAACCGGAATCCAGACGGAGGAACCGACATGGCAAATCCCCAAATTCAGTTCATCGATCTCAAAACTCAGTACAAAGCTTTGAAGTCCAATATCGATGCGCGCATCCAAAAAGTTTTGGATCACGGCGCCTACATCAATGGCCCCGAGGTTGTTGAGCTTGAAAAGAAATTGACCGAGTACACGGGCGCGAAAGCCGCTTTGGCTTGTGCCAATGGAACTGATGCTTTGTTGATTCCGATGATGGCTTTGGGAATTGGCGCAGGCGATGAAGTGATCACGACTGCTTTCTCGTTTATCGCAACGGCTGAGACGATTGTTCTGGCGGGTGCGACTCCGGTTTATGTTGATATCGATCCAAAAACTTTCAACTTGGATCCTGTTCAAGTTGAAAAGGCAATCACTTCAAAAACAAAAGCGATCATGCCGGTTTCCTTGTATGGCCAGCTTCCAGACATGGATGCACTGACAGCGATTGCGAAAAAGCATGGCATCCACATTATCGAAGATGCGGCTCAAAGCTTTGGTGCGACTTACAAAGGCAAGCGCAGCTGCAGCCACACGATTGCAGCGGGCACTAGCTTCTTCCCGGCAAAACCTTTGGGTGCGTACGGTGATGGTGGCGCGATGTTCACCAATGACGAAAAGCTGGCGACCGTGATGAAAGAGATTCGTGAGCATGGCTCGGAAAGCCGTTACTATCACACTCGCCTCGGGATGAACGCCCGCTTAGATACAATCCAGTGCGCGATTCTGTTGGCGAAGCTCGAGCGCTATCCGTGGGAAGTTGAACAGCGCGAGAAAATTGCTCGCAAGTACAACGACGCTTTCTCAAGCATTAAGGCAAAAGACTTCGCATATCCAACAGTGGCTGCTGAACACCAAAGTGTTTGGGCTCAGTACACACTGACTGTGGGCGATCGCGCCGCTTTCCAAAAAACTTTGCAAGACGCTGGCGTTCCAACCAGCATCCACTATCCGCGCACAATGCCGGATCAGCCTTGGTATAAGAAAAACGCCAACAAGTGTGTGGGCGATTTGCAAAACGCACGCTGGGCGGCCGAGCATGTGATTAGCCTTCCGATGTATCCGGATATGGACGATACGACTCAGAAATATATTATCGATACAGTCTTGAAAGCGGTGAAGTAAGTGACTGGATTTTCGGCTCTTCAAAATTTGGTTTCGATGAAAGGCCCCTCGGGCACAATCACTTGGGGTGACGTCAAGAAATGGGTTCTGTTTGCAGGACCTGATATTATCGAAGACGAAGGCATGGTGTTTGAAACCGGAAAAGAAATCAAACGTGTGACCACCGCCTTGGGTATTCCGTGGATTTTGAAATGCTCATTCGATAAAGCGAACCGCCAAAGTGCGAGCTCATTCCGCGGGCCAGGTGCTGGCAATGCTTTGAAAAGTCTCGAGCGCATCAAATCCGAATTGGGAGTGCCGCTTTTGACAGACGTGCACGAAACGATTCAGGTTGCGGACACCGCGAAAGTCGCTGACGTGATTCAGATCCCGGCATTTTTGTCTCGACAGACTGATCTGTTGGTTGAGACCGCAAAGACTGGCAAAGTCATTCATATCAAGAAGGGTCAGTTCTTGGCTCCTTGGGATATGAAGGCGATTGCTCAGAAGGCCGTTCAAGCGGGAAATAAAAATATTCTTCTCTGCGAGCGCGGGACGACTTTCGGTTACAACCGTCTGATCAACGATATGACAGGCCTTGTGGAAATGCGAAATCTTGGATTCCCTGTGATCATGGATTGCACGCACTCGACACAATTGCCGGGCGCAACGGGTGAAAGCTCGGGTGGTCGTGGTGAAATGGTTTGGCCACTGGCTCGGGCTGCGATGGCGGTTGGCGTGGATGGAATTTTCCTTGAGACACATCCAAATCCAGAGAAAGCTTTGTGTGATGGTCCGACTTCACTGCCGCTCAAAAACCTGGAAACGATGCTGAAGAACCTGCAAGCCATCTGGCAAACGCATTTCATCTAGATCCAGGGGCTTTGATGTTACCAGCGAATCTTTGGCAACCATGGCAACCTCGAGTGTCCTTCCCCTTCTTCTGCGGGGTCGAGAACACTTTCGAGTTCACGGTGCAAGATTCGCTGCGAATCCAAGGCTGGCGAAACTTCTCTTATCCCGCCTATACTGCCTATAAAAAGCAAAAGACCTGGACGCATGCACTTCATGACTACGGTCACATCTTAAGTGGCAATCATATTTACTTTGATGTGCACCGACTGAACCAGGATGGCACTTATGTGCAAAGCGAAGGTCGCTTTGGTCCGTTTAAGATCGGTGAATCGTTTGTTTTCAAATCCAATCTCAGCGATAAAGCCGGCACCAATGGCTTGATGCTGTTTGTGGCCTCCCGTGGACGCTTGGATAAGATGACTTCATCTCCAGGCAATATGACCGTTCGCTACGCCAGCAACCAGGCTGTGGCCGGATATCGCACGGGATTTTTTGCTCGTCCTTTGAATGAAAAAAAAGGCCACTACGGTTACATGGGACTTAATCCCGCTCTTTCTCAGAATCCACAGATTGAATCCGGCATTTTGCTGATCAATCATTCCTCGGATCCAGAGTACAGCAAAGCTGTGACTCCGAAAGTTCGTCTGTACAAATCTCATGACGAATTTATCGAAAGCGAATTGGGTGCGATAGCGCCGCATGGATTTTTGGAAAAAGGACTGCACGAGATTTTCCCGCAGTTTGAAAGTTTCAAAGCTGGTGCTAAAAATCTTTGGACGGTTTCCAATTGCCAAGGCGTCAGCCTTGCAAGCTTTCACACCTATCGAAATCGCCAAGGCCAGCTGATGGCGATCGAGCATTCCCGGCCGTCCCACGCGCAAGTCATTCAGTATTGGAAGCAGAAATGACAATTCAAGAATTCAAACAGAAATTTCCCCACTGCGATTTGATGACCCAGATGATCTATCCACGGTCGAAGGGTTTCGAAACGAAAGTTTGCTTTCACAATTATTACGAGCGTGTGCTGAAACGTGCGATGATCGTGGACCTTTACTGGTTCTCGTTTGATTCGACAGGTGCGATGGCCGATCAGGGCCACGTCGAAGTTCCGACCGACGAAAGCGTACAAGTGACTGTGAATCAGAAAATGCAAGGCACAGGTGTTGTCTGCGTCGGGGCTGTGCCACGCATTTCCCAGGAAGAGCTTTCGAATTCTCCATTCGTCATGAAAACACCGCAAACAGCTGGCTATTACATGCTTTGGGAGAACCCAAGCCTGAATCGCATCGACAGTTCCCATGAATGGGATTCGGTGGTCTTTGGACAAAAGGGCGACAGCAAATATTATGTTTGCCTGCCGAACAGCCCGTGGATTCAAAAGCGCTCGCTGTTTGTGTATAATCCGCATGCTCAGAAGAAAGTCTCATTCCAGTTTTCAATCGGCGGAAAATCTCAATCAAAAGAACTGGAAGCTTTAAGCGGAGTGGAACTGGCGCTGGAGGCTGGATTCGATCAAGATGCCTTTGCAGTGATTGAAGGGCCGGTCGGCGCACCGATGACCATCGAGGAAGGAACTTCTGGTGACGTTCACATCCATCACTCGTAAAGTGGGTTCTCGATGATTCTCTCTGCTTTTGTCAGCCGCGTGGCCCGATTCTTTTATTATCGCAGTCAGTTTTTTTATCGCGCTTGGCGATTTCCGATCCGCCGCCTGATTCGTGGCGGATACGCCTTGGCTCATAAGCTTGGCATCACTTCCGAAGTCCGCTGCGATTCGATCGGCACCCCACTTTACGTGTCTTTGAAAGATCTCAAAGGTTTTTCTCTTTGGGTCGAAGGCACGGCCCAGTTCGAAAAGATCGATTATCTGCAAAAGTGTCTTGAGACCAAGCCTCAGTCGAATTCGGTTGTATTTATCGACTGTGGTGCCAATTACGGTGAATTTCTGTCGCTGTTAGCTCGCTCGCGCTCGATTTCAAAATGGATTTCGGTCGAACCCAATCCGTTTGTGAATTCTTGCCTTGAAAAAACTTTGGCGGATCTTTCGAAAGATTCGAAATTCGGGCAAACCAAGTTTCAGCTGCACAAATCAGCGATTGTTCCGGCCGATGGCGTGAAAGATATCCAGCTGCACTTTAGCCCTTACTATTCCGGCGGCGGCTCGATCGTGAAAAGCTTTAGCACTGGCAATACTCAGTCCGTTCCGGTTTCGACTGTGTCCATCTCGTCGATTATCAGGTCTGTTGCCAAGGATTTTGGCCATGCGCTGGCTGTGATCAAAATCGACGTCGAAGGTTTCGAATTCGATTTGCTGCCGACGTTTTTGGATCAACTGCAAGAACATCAAATGGGTTATTTGATTTTGTTTGAGACTCATCTCAAAACTTCAGCCGATGTCGAAAAGCTTCGAAATATTGTGGCTCGAACTTCAGGCCAGAAAGTGGTCTACCCGCCAAAGCATGAAAATCTGAATCTCTCGTCCGGAAATATCCCGCTCACCCAATACGATATCGCCATTGCCAGCTGGAAAATTTCTTAAGATTTAAAAATTTCTTTTAGCGACGAAATCTCGACCGACTGAATTCCAACTTGTGTCCGCGACAAAAGCGGCCATTCACGCCATTTTTTCGATTCCACAGGCGTGCGATGAGATTTCAGCATATAAAGCTTCGCAACCCCGGCCAATGCTCCTGCCATTAAATCGGTGGCGCAATCGCCAACCAAGATAGATTTGCTGAGATCGATTCGAAGTTCTGAAACCGCTTCGTGGATCATTCCAGGTCTTGGTTTTCTTAGGCTTCGACGGACCAGACCTTCGGGCAAAGTGCTTTGCTCGAAGAAAGGCGCGCGCAGGATGCGATCAACAAAAAGGCCTTGCTCGGCTAGCAGTGATTGCATCTTGAATGTGACTTGATCGTAATCGTGCCACGAAATCGTTCCGCGCCCGACACCTGACTGATTGGTCACGATGATCACTCGGAAATCTTTTGCCCGTGCTTCCAGAATGGCATCTTTTACATCGGGACGAATTTTCACCAGATTTGGATCGCGGATATAATCCACGTCCTCAATCACGACTCCATCGCGGTCTAGAAACAAAGCCCCATGTTCACGCGGACCTTCCAAGGGATAGACCTCTTGGCTCTCTCGAAGTTTTCTAAGAACCACACCCAGGCCCAATAGGGCCGAGCGCAAATCTTTTTCCTGAATTTGATAATCCGCCAGCGCTGGATCCAAAGCTTTGTCAGCGATGGATGTAATCTGCGCTGATGTTTTCTGCGATAAAGCCCACAGCTGATCCACCGAAAGCTTTTCAACAAACAGCATATCTCGTGGCTGCAGACTTCCCAGCAGATGAATTTCATCTAGCGTGCGTTTTTCGAAGAACAAAACATCCGGCACCATGTTCAGAAGATTTTCTGAAATTTCGCCGGTCGAAATCACTCGGCCGCCATCCAACCACACAGTGGCCAATGCACCCAAGATCGGGTTTTCCTGAAAAGCTTGGCTGAGAATGCGGCTGGTTTCCGTCACGCTTGAACCACCGGACGACCAATCGAATGATACTCGTAGCCCGCTTCACGCATGACCTTTAGACTAAAGAGATTCCGACCGTCATAGATCAAAGGGCGCTTCATTGCAGTTTTAATGCGCTCGAAGTTTGGCTCTTTAAATGATTTCCACTCGGTGACGACCACCAAGCAAGAAGCCCCTTGAACGCAGTCGTACTGATCTTCTACGAACGTCAATCCGCTTGAGTTGTTAAAGTGCTGTTTTGCATTTTTGGCGGCCACTGGATCATAAACCGAAACTTCAGCACCAGCGTCCATTAAGCCTTGGATCAGATCCAAAGCTGGGGCCTCGCGGATATCATCCGTTCCCGGCTTGAAGGCGCATCCCCACATCGCAATCTTTTGGCCTTTCAAATTTCCATTGAAAGATTTTTTGATTTTATAGAGGAAGTTTTCACGCTGAACGTGATTTGTTTTTTCAACCGCTTCCAGAATTTCCAAAACTTCGTCTTCGTCGCGGCCCGCTTTGATCAAAGCGCGCACATCTTTCGGGAAACATGAACCGCCGTAGCCGACACCCGCAAAAATAAAATGCGGACCAATCCGGAAATCACTGCCAATCCCACGACGAACGTTTTCAATATCAGCCCCAACTTTGTCACACACACGCGAGAATTCATTCATCAACGAAATCTTCGTCGCCAGCATGGCATTGGCCGCATACTTGGTCATCTCGGCCGACAACAGATCCATGGTCAGATGTGGGTTGCCGCTTTTCAGGAATGGCTCATACAGACGAGTCATCATCTCGGCCGCTTTTTCCGATTCACAACCGACCACAACCCGTGAAGGCTTCAGGCAATCTTCAATTGCGCAACCTTCACGCAAGAATTCAGGGTTGGAGACGATATCAAAGCCGAAGTTCACTCCACGCTTTTTTAAAGTCTTTTGGAAAACATCTTTCACCTTCATGCAAGTTCCAACGGGAACTGTCGATTTGGTGATGATGACTTTGTAAGAGTTCATATGAGTCGCCATGGTCTCAGCCACTTGCAAGACATAGCGGAGATCAGCCGAGCCATCCACATCCGACGGAGTTCCCACGGCGATAAACAACAGGTCGCTGTTTTCGATCGCTGATTTGGCTTCGGTCGTGAAGGTGATGCGCTTGGCTTTGAGATTGTTCAAGATCAGTTGATCCAGGCCTGGCTCGTAAATTGGACTTTTGCCGTCTTTCAGCATCGCCACTTTATTTGGGTCCACATCCACACACGTGACATCATTTCCCATATCGGCGAAACAAACACCGGTCACCAGTCCAACGTATCCGACTCCAAAAACCGAAATCTTCATACTGCTCCCCCCGATTTCCATCCTAGCAAATCGTATTTTTTTGCCAGAACGATTGTATATGCCCAAATCAACATCACAGCAAAACGAACCTTCGAATGTTCAAAGTTCGCCTCGGTCAGTCCTGCGACCAAAAAAGTTCCCTGACCCAGTAAAAATCCAAAGACAGCGCCACGATCCCAAGAATCGACCGCCGGATGTTTCCACACTCGCCACCCTTGCAGCAGAAAGTATGACCACACCATCAGATAAACCAGTAATCCCAAGACGCCAGTGCCTGCCGCCAAATGAAGGTACTCGTTATGGGCGTGACTGACCAGCGTGGTATTTGGTACGCCCAGACGCTCGTAATACTTGGGAAGCTGACGAGTGTTCTGACCGTATCCAAGACCGAAAATCGGATTTTCTTCAAAGATCAGCAGATGTGTTTTCCAGATGACCTTGCGTTCACTTTCGCCTTGCGCTTCGGCCATGGTCGAGTCGACTCGCCATTTAAATTCGGAGGATGTCTTGTAAAGGCCAGCCCCCGTGGCTGCGAAAATCAGCAGGCAGAGCAGTGAATAACGCGGCCGCCATAGAAACAGTCCGAAGACGAGCCCAACCACAAAGCCAATCCAAACACCGCGCGTGTATGTGAGGAACAGACCCATGGACGCCACAATCAAAGTCAGCAAAGCAAAAAACTTTTGCGCAGGCTTCCAGTTTTTCTGGTCCATCAAAAAAAGCCCCAGCAAAAAACACAGAAACAGCACAAACGAATGCGCGAAGGTCATCGGGTTTGCGAAAAAGCCACCGGCCCGCAAGAAAGCGCCGGCGCCGTAACGCAATTGTGAAATCACATCCCAATCGACAAAGTAGAAGAAGAGATTGCAGGCGCCGACAAAGAAAATAAATCCCAAGATAAAATTCAAGCTTCGGCGCGAAGGGCGGAACAGCTGAAAGACCTCGATCAGCACGTACAGAATCAAAACCCACTTAAATTCAACAATCCGAGTCAGAGCGTAATCTAGCTCAAAGGGGTGAAGCGCAAATCCCACAGCGACAATCAAGACCCATGCAGCCCAAGTTTTCTCCAGCCCCATTTTGTGAAACAGCGGCTTGGATTCAATGGAATTCCCCTTGTGGTCCTTCCACACAAGCCACGCCCACTGCCCGCAAAGCAGGATCGAAAAAAAGTCCATGGCTGACTGTGAAATCAGCACGGAAATCATAAACAGAAGGAAGAACCAGCGGAGGGCTTTCATGAAGGAAACATATTGCCAAATTTCCCGCATTTTTCTACCTTCTTCCGAATGAAACTGCTGATCCTGACACCCATAGCCGAGCGCGATGTGCATTTCTATCTCGCCACGGCCGATGCCCTGAAATCCCAATCAGACCTGAAAATCCTTTTCTTCTCGTTCTACCAGCCGGGAAATGATCTGATTCGCTCTCGGGGCTACGAAGTCTGTGATCCTTACGGCCCTCTGAACGAGCATCCACCTTCGAACTGGTCGGCCGCCTTCATCGAGAAACATTTCGCGACGCCGACCCTGCAAAGCCTGATCGCACACGAGAAACTGACATTTGGCCTCAATTCCGACGAAGCCGTTCTGGAAAAGTTTGTGCGCATGTTCTGGATTTGCGATCAGTTACTGGCGCAGGCCGAACAAAAATACCCTGGTTCCGAGCGCTTGATCGTGCAAGAACTGGCCGGCTTTATCGGTCCTTTGGCACTGTTTTACACCGGCATGAAGCGCGGCTGGCTGAATTATTTCAGCGAGCCCAGCTTTTTCAAAGGCCGCATTCACCTTCTGAGAAATAATCTGAACCTGAATATTCCAGATAGTGCACCAACGACCGAGTCGTCTCAGCTGGTGGCTCAGTATCTCAAAAAAGCGATCGAGCAAAAGGTCGTCGTGGCGGCGGTCAAAGATGCACACCACTACAAGGATATGGGTGTTGGCAAAGTCTTTAACTCCAGCAATTTCAAAAAGCTCTCGAAAAAGCTGTACTACAAGTATGTCAAAGGCCAGCGACAAGAATTCGATCATATCTGGAATCATGTCTTTCGCTATCTGACCATGCTGAAGAATCGCTATCAGAATGCGAAAGTGTACTCGGATCTTTCCTCCATTCCCGCCGGCACACAGGTTTTCTATTTCCCCTTTCACGTGCAGCTGGATTTCTCTCTGACCATTCGCACTCCACAATGGCTGGATCAGCTGGGCCTGATTGAAAAGCTGCTTCCCTGCTTGCCGAACGGCGCCGTTTTGCTAGCGAAAGAGCATCCCGCCTCCATCGGTTGCCTGGATCAGACTCGCCTCGAGCGATTATTGCAGAATCCTCAGTTTCGTCTGCTGCATCCATTGATCAACAGCCACGATATTTTGGATCGAACGACAGGGGTTGTGACGATCAACTCAAAAGTCGGAGCGGAAGCCCTGTCGCGCGGTCTGCCGGTGATCACTTTTGGAAATGCGTTCTATACAAATCGCGGTCTCACACCGCACTTTTCTGACTGGGATCAGGTTCGAAACTGGTTCCAGCAAGCGGCGCAAAAAAAAGGGCCCATGTCGGCTTCTTGGCTGCAGTTTTTGGAAAATGTTTGGCGAGCTAGCGCTCCGACCGAGCTTTATGATTTGACCCCGTCGAATGTAAAAGACTTTGCGGACGCAATCCGAAAATCAGTTTTGAAAACCTAGATCCGGCTTTCCCTCGAAGGCCATTCAAATGGCCATTTGACCAATATATTGGCCTTCGCTTGAAGAACCTCTCCGACTGCCAAATGGAAGCGAACTCAGTCTATTTTTTGGGGAGAAGAGATTGGTAAACTTGCTCAGTCCGTCGTGCCGTTTGCCGAGCGGTGAACTCTTTCAGCGCCCGTGCCTGTGCTTGATTCGCAAATCTTTGCAGTAATGCCGGATCATTTTGCAACCGGCGAATGGCCGCCGCCAACGCCTTGGCGTCTCGAGGTGGAACTGTCAGGCCCGTCATTTCGTTCTGATTCACAAAGCTCACACCATTTTGCAGATCGCTTCCGACAACAGCTTTTCCGCAAATCATCGCTTCGACTTGCGCGTATCCATAGGCTTCAGTTTTATCGACCGACGGAAAGCAAAAAAGATCGCAGGCATAGTAATGAACAATCAAATCTTCGAATGAAAGCTGACCTGGATATTCGATCTGAAGACCCTGCGACTGCGATTTAAATTGCTCGGTCAGCGGCCCCGCTCCGCCCAGGATCAGCGCGCAACCTGGAAGCTCTTTCATTGCCTCGATGAGGTACTCGAAGCCCTTGTAGTAAATATGGCGACCCAAAGCGAAGAGAAGAAATTTTCCTTTGTACTTGGCGCGCAGCTCTTCGACTTTGCGTTTTCGCTCGGGATTCATAGCGAAATGCTGCTCTTCAATTCCAAAAGGCGTGACGACAATTTGCTCGGGCTTGGCCGAATCTCGCAACTGCGGGCAGCTGTCCCAGTGCTTGGGCGAGGCAACCAAAACCTTGGTCACGCGTTTCATCAAGATACGCACCAGCGGCTGATAGAATTTCAGCAATGTTTTCTGTTTCACGATATCAGCGTGCCAAGTCACAACCAAAGGCTGTTTCGGCCGCAACAAAAGCACCGTCAAAAGCGACAGAGGATCTGGGAAATTCAGGTGCAGGAGATCGTATTTCGTCTCGCGCATCATCCGCCAAGCCCAGTAAAAATAAGTCGGCGAAATCGGCACGGACGCAAAAAGCCCGAAGCTTGCGACCGCCACTTTTTTTCCACTGGGAGTAGTCTTTTGAAGTGTCTTCGAACCAGCACTAGATACCAAAAGATCCATCTGCACAGGTAAAATGTATTTGGCTAAAAGCTCGGCGTAGAACTGCACTCCGCCGCGGGTTTGTTCGAAATCATAGCGGCCAAATTGCAGGACGCGCATCTACTGTCCCCGTCCGAAAACAACGACCGTGATGGTCTTTAGAACAATCGAAATATCCAGCCACAGAGAGTAGCTTTTGATATAGAAAAGGTCGTACTGAAGCTTTTCCTTCGCGTCCTCGAGACTTGCCCCGTAAGGATAGCTGACCTGCGCCCAACCGGTCAGTCCTGGCTGAACCATGTGGCGAAGATTGTAGAAAGAAAGTTCTTTTTCCAAGGACTCGTTGAATTCAGGTCGCTCGGGCCGAGGTCCTACGAAAGACATCGAACCTTTCAAAATATTGAACAGCTGCGGCAGCTCATCAATGCGGGTCTTGCGAATGAAATTTCCCATGCGCGTGATGCGCGAGTCATTCTTCGAAGCCCACTGCGCACCGTCTTTTTCGGCATCGGTTCGCATCGAGCGAAATTTGAAAATGGTAAAATCTTTTCCGTCACGGCCCGTGCGAGTTTGCGTGTAAAGTGCAGGCCCTGGACTGTCGAGACGGATCAACAATGCTGTGATCAGCATGACCGGCGAGCTGAGCACCAACATCACCGAGGAGATCGCCACATCCATCAAACGTTTCAGTCGCAGGCGCACCGGATTTCCCAAAAGATGAAAGCCTTCAGTCAGCAAAAACCAACGAGCCCCCAGATAATAAAGCGGCACCTTCTGCCAAGTTTCTTCATAGAACTGAACCAGATCGCGAACGCGGTTGGAATCAAAGCGCGCCATCATCAGATTTTCGATCAGCTCGTCGGGGGCTTTGTCATCCAACGCGGTGACAATTGAAGTCCAATTTTTAGGCAGAGATTCTTGAAGGTTTCGATCCCAGGTCCCCAGAATATTGTTTTTGTCGTCA
>CBIHPB010000067.1:0-13568 GCA_966211485.1 uncultured Bdellovibrio sp. | reverse complement strand
GATGGCGGAACTGGTAGACGCGCTAGTTTCAGGTACTAGTAATCGCAAGGTTGTGGAGGTTCAAGTCCTCTTTCGGGCACCAAATATCGTATTGATTTCAGTCGCTTACAAGATTTCTCCAAAAAAATAAAAACCAACAATGATAGACGGAGTTTCTCCGATTGGTAGACATATCTACGCGATGGATTTTATTTTCATTTTTTTGCAACGAAACTGGAACTAAACGACAATCCTCTACATGGATGTGCATGATTGGGATCGCGTGGTCGAAGATATTGGACCACGCCTGTACCGCTATTTTAAGTACAAAGGGGCCAACGATCTGGCTTCCGATCTGACCCAAGAGACTTTCATCCGATTGATTGGAAATAGCCATAAGTTCAATTTCTCTCAAGGTCCATTGGTTGCCTTTGCCCTTGGGATTGCCCAAAATATCTGGCGAGAGAATTCAAGGAAGCCATTCATATCTGATTCAATCGAAGACCATGACGACCTCAAGATCGATACTGACCTTCATGAAGAGCTCGCTCGATTGGATCAAACAGAAAAATTGAAAGCCATTGTCCGTCGTCTTTCACAAACCCAACAAGATATTTTGTATTTCTATTTTGACGAAGAAATCACGACTCGCGAAATCGCCGATATTCTGGAAATGCCAGAAGGAACAATCAAAAGCCACCTTCACCGAGCGAAAGAAACGATTCGATTGATTCTTGAAAAGGAGTGGTCATGAAAGATCAAGAGCTGAAAAACATGTTCAAGTCCATGAAGCATGAAGGACCTTCAGAGGTCGAAGTCGCTCGCTGGAAAAGAGTGGTTCGACAGAAACTGAAGAGTCGCACACCCAATGAATGGGCACGGCTCGCTGCCGCTTGTCTGATTGGAGTTGTCATCGGAGCCACAGCTTTTAAAGGTAGCCCCCATAAACCAGAAATAGAAAATTTTTCGGATGATGCAACGATTGAAATGGTTCACGTCAATCTGGATTAGAACCCTGGGGAAATAATCACACTTACTAAGGAAATTTTATGAAAACACTGATCACTTTGCTCTTAATTTTAATTGGAACCAATGCTTGGTCAAAAGACGAAGCCAGCAATGACTTGAGCCGCTCCGATTCGGAGGTGAAAGCGTTGAGCGCCGAGGATTTGGCCTATCGCTTTCATGTCACTGGAGAAGTTTTTATCCTCAATCAAGAAGGCGATAAACTTATCAATATCGCCAATGAAAGTCGCGAATGGCAATTTGGTGGCTCCAGCGAAAAGCCAATGGAAAGCAATTGGAGATTCCAGCAAAAAGGCTTTCCGGTCGTTGCCCTGAAACAGCAATGGACGCTTGCGAAAGATGGAAAAATCTCTGTTGAGATTGCTCAATACGACAATATAGAAAGAGGCAAAGGATCAGAAATCAAATACGGAAAATTGATGAAAGAAGAAAAGTTCATACTCAAAAACTTTGCACCCATCGACTGGACGATACCCGCAGGCTCACAGAAATTGGTCATTCGTCTGACCCCAGGTGTATGGCCAAATATGGAAGCTGTGGATATCTCGGCTCTTCCGATCAGCGGTAAGAACATTGTGATCTTCGATAAGACTGGCAAGCTGTGGGGAGACCAAGTCACTGCCGACCATCCCTCAATCTACTTCGGAGTCACGACCCATGAGGGATCTCTTTTCTTGAGCTTCGTGCCATTCAAAGGCGCCAAACTCATCGGTGAGGCTAAGGGCGGTCGAATCAAAGTTAAGGGCGGCAAAGGTAGCGTTCTCCTGCAAAGTGAGACTCCTTTTCTGCCGAAAGACGTGAAAGCCAATGTTTACGGAATTGTTAAACCAGAGATTCAAAGTGATCGCCTGAACAGCGTGAGAACTTACTCGAGCGATAAGGAAGAAGAATTCCTCAAGGTCTTTTCAGAAAGATAGGCAATTCTGCCCTAAAGTAGCGTCAAGATCTCACCTGGCGCTACTTCTATTTGCTATATCAGAATTGGAAAGCAGAACAATAAGAAATTGTTCTTTATCCGGCTTTTGATTTGGCCCGAGGAAAAACCTTTTGAATCTCTTTTACATCGACAAGGTTGCCGGCCACATACTCATGAATGATATGACCGAGAAGGGTTTGATAAGGAATGTTCTTTTCTGCCGCAATCTTTTTAAGACCATCAAGATCAAGCTCATTCACTCGAGTGTTGATTTTCCCTTCCTTCTTCGCCTTTGTTTTCGCAATTCGGCTTAACGTTTTCTGTTCTTCCTCTCGAGAGACCGGGGTCCACTGATCAAAATTTGCTTCGATCTCTTTCAAAGATGGGACTCGCTTTGTTTTTTTCATTTCTTTCTCTCTTTCGTTAGCTTTCGAGACGGATAGGTGGTCACCAATCTTTCTCCTTCAACAACGACAATCCAGACGTAATTTTGAAACCAATACAGCTCAAGCTTTTGACCGGGATAATTTTTATTCTCAAGCGCTGGTGGCAAATACTCTCCGCCTTCGACGACCTCTTCAGGAGTAGCTCCCCGCTGTCCTTTGAGTTTAGCTGCTTTCTTAGGATCACTCCGGCGCATTTAGTTACATTATCAAATAGTGTGGACATTGTCAACACATTCATATTCAAGACTTTTTCCAAGTCGAAAATTCGAACAAAAGCCTTCAAAACACCTATTTAGCTCCTGGCTTACGCCGCACAGAGAAAACTGTGCCTGGTAGACGCGCTAGTTTCAGGTACTAGTAATCGCAAGGTTGTGGAGGTTCAAATCCTCTTTCGGGCACCATCTCTTCTCACTCTCATTTCTCAAGAAATTTTTTGGGCCGCCAAAAGGGAAATTTCCCAGAAGAATCTATGGCCGAACCTATCAATTTTTTATTTACAAAAATGCCACGACAAACAGAGCATCAGCTTCGTCCTGATTTTGCGATTTCCTCATCCGAGCGGAAGGCCGGGAAAACAGTGATGGCGTACTGATAAACCTCGACCGGGCCTGCACTTCCGCCTTCTGGGATCTTTTGGATCATGCCATTGATGAAGTTTCGCAAGCTGTGCACGCGATCGGCCAACTCTGCCAGATACTCTTCCGGGACCTGAGCAAGCCCCATGAAGGTTCTCCATTTTCCAACGGGCTCTTTCAAAAATTCGACGTAATTGCCGAAATAGTCTTTTTCCAGGTTGAGGAAAGCGCTTGGAGAAGTGTTTCCGAAATTTTCCCGGTAAAACTCTGTTTTGTCGACCAGGAACCGCTTTTTGTCTTTATCCCATCGGATCAGTTTTTTCTTTTCGAGCATTCGAATGATCTCATCCAACTGGGACGTCGATACGGGATTCGGATTTCGGCTGCGTTTGGTAAAATCCGAAGCGTTCCAATGTCCCTCTTTCCAAATCAAATATTCGATGACTTCACAAACGCGCATCGACGAAAGAATTTCCATCTCTTCATCTGTCATCGTGTCCGTTGTCATTTTGCTATTTCGGACAGCTAAGAACTCTTCGCCTCGCTGGGACAGACCATTGGATTCGAACAAAGCCAAAAGCAGCAATCGTTCCGCGCGCACGCCTTTCAATCCCAGATAATCAATCAGTTCCAAAATCTTGTTCAAGGAAAGGTGACGGCGTCCTTGCAGAACATCATTCAGATAGGACGCCGACCATCCCAGCTTTCCGGCCAAAAAACGAAAACTGAAATTTTTGTTGGTGTCTTTGTTCACCTTGAAAAAATCATTCAAGAAGGGATGAAACTGCGTGTAGGTATTGATATCGGGAATTTTGATTTTCTTTGCCGGCATGGCCGGAAATACTGCATCTTTTTTGAAGGTAACTCAATCAAAGAACATCGCGGCCCCCTCCAATTTCCGGGGGCCGAATCGCGTACGCAACAGGCGTACGGAAAGTTGAGGAAGGGCCTTGGCCTTCTTGACGGCTTCTGACGTCACGGTAGGCTGATCAGCATGACAACAGAACAGCTGACCATTCGAAATCAAGGTTACATCTCTTCTGAGCTGCAAAATAAAATTTCCCGAACGACACTGATGTTCGCCGGCTGCGGCTTAGGAAGTGTCCCGGCCGAATCCGCCACCCGTTTGGGTTTTCAGAAGTTCATTCTGGTCGATAACGACACCATAGAAATTCACAATTTGAACCGCCAAGCTTTCACCAGCGAAGATATCGGAAGACCCAAAGTTGAAGCTTTGCGAAAAAGAATCCTGCAAATCAATCCCACTGCGCAGGTGGAAGCAATCAACGAGTTGGTCTCCCCCAAGAACGTTCATCAATTGGTGGAAAAATCAGACTTCATTATCGACACGATCGATTTTCTGGATCTGGGAAATATCGTCGGCTTGCATGATGCAGCTCATGGTCTCAGCAAGCCGATCTTTTCTTTGTTTACGGCTGGATGGGGTGCTGTTGGCATCTATGTTCCCGCCGAAAAGCGGGCCCGATCTTGGATCCGCGACCTGTTTGAAATTGGGGACGCCAATCCGAGCGAAAAATCCTACGTTGGCCAGTTCTTTCAATTTTTTTCCCGCATCAGTTCGGGACTGGATCCCCAAGTTCAAAAAGACATGAAAAATGTCATGGATAAAATGCGCGATGGAACCCCATGTCCGGCCTCGCATGTGGCGGGAGGTGCCGCATGTGCCAGCGCCTTAAGCCTCAAGATCCTGGAATCTCATTTGTCGTCGCAAAAAATCCCGTCAGCCCCGCAGTTTATCTATTTGAATCTAAATCAGCTGATTCAAACAAGTCTTCTCGAGCTGACGAAGTGAGTTCAGGGCACAGCCTTTGTAAATTCTGATTTCAGAGGTTGGCTTTATGAAGCTGTTTCGCTCTCAATTCAAGAGACTGTTCATTCTATTGAACTGGCAGTTTATTTGCCTGAAACCGTGTATTGCTTGGTGATCGATTCGGCAATGGCTGAAATCGCATCCGCAGAACTGCAAGTGGATCAAGACAAGTGTGAAGGTCTGATTCTTCATTACCGTTACTCGGATGGAACAGCTTTCGATAAACCGATGATCTTGGATGGAACTCCCCGTGTGATTTTTGATGAACCCGAGTTTCGGACAGTCGAAGCTTTCTGGCTTCAGGACGATCAAATCGAGATGACGGCTGATCTTTATAATCTGACGAATTCGTCGCTGCACAAATTAAAGGGAACTCTTGGTCTCGACCAAGATGGAAATCTGATCGAAAACAAGACGATCTCAAGCGCTGACGGAGAACCTTTGTTCTCCGTCGGGACAGTTTTCTTTCAGTCTGCGCTCAATCCACACTAGTTTTTGCACATGATGTTCTGTGGGACACATTTGTGGTAGGTCGGAACTTGGATCAGAATGGTCGCGGCCCCTTGCGGAGTGCAGGTTTTGACGTAGCAACCTTTTGTTCCGGATTCCAAACCTTCACGTTCGCACTGCAAATCAACGCGCTGGTTGCGGGCCATCAAGTAAGTTTCGCCGCGAACCTGATCAATGACGAATTCGTCTCCGTTTGAAATCGGATAGAAGACACCGACATGTGTGGGACGTGCCGACTGGATATTGGAATCGATGATCGCATAGTCTTTCAAGCGGACTTGGATCGAGCCTGGAAAACGGTTCGAATTTCCGACAGACATCGAGACCTTCCATTCGCCTGTGGCGTCAGAGCAGGTATACTTTTCATAAAAATCGGCGTGTGCGACAGAGGCCATCAACATAAACACTGTGATCAATGATTTCATAAGAACTCCTTGTGGTTAATTGACACCGTATGTAGGCCAGATTATGTTTCTTTAAAAGAATCATTTATTCAGGAATTGTTTCGTTTATGGAAATATTTGAAATCCGCTATTTTAATGCCGTTGCTGAATGCGAAAGCATCCACAGCGCCTCTTTAAAACTCAACGTGTCTTCTTCAGCACTTAGCAAGGCAATCTCCCGCCTCGAGGAAGAGCTAGGGGCCGACCTTTTTTCCCGCGAAGGCCGAAACATTCGACTAACGCCCAAAGGAATAATTTTCCAAAAACGCGCGATCGAAATGCTGAATCTCGAAAAGTCGATCAAGGCTTCGCTGAACGAATCGCATGTGGAAATTGATTTGCGCATTTCTGGCCCGGATATTTACCTCTCGCATTTTGGCGTAGACTTGATTTCGGACACCAAAAGAAGCTTTCCAAAGATCAGCTTTCAAATGCAAAATATGTCCGAAGTAGATGCTTTGAAGTCAGTGCTGAACGGCGAATCCGACATCTGCATCACCAGCCAAAACAAAGCCGAAGGCTTGGTGTACGAACCACTGGCGCAAGTGAAATTTGCAACCTTTGCCGGCCATAAACACGTGCTGGCAAACTCCAAACGGAAAATCCACATTCAGGATCTCTTGGAATATGATTTCTTGCTACCGCTGGAAGAAACACTGGGGGTCACAAACCACACGACCGCTGATGGCTGGCGCGATGACAAATTTCCACGCAAACTTCGCTACAAAAATATCGATCTTAAAAGCATCGAGAACCTTGTCGTACGAGGCCACGCCCTGGCCTATATGCCCGAGTATTTCGGCGACTCGATTCAAGCGGTGAAGCTAAATATCGACGGCTGTCCTTACAAATGCGAGCAGAAGATTTATCTGGCCATGTCCGAGTCGACCCGGAAATGGCTCTCGAAAAAATAGGTCGAATTTTTATTCGTGATTCACAGTATAGGTCTTGTAATCCCGGCTCAGGCGAATGGCGTAGGTCGCGGCATACAGACAAATGCACCGACCCCAAATTGTCACTCTGTCTTCTCTATGGTGAGCCCCTTCCCGCCCCCTGTGGGTATTTTCAAGCTGGAGAGGCCTCTCCATTGCAATACATCGGGAAACCCGTCACTTGAACCAAAGGAAGGTTATGAAAAAAAGTATTTTGTTTGGACTGTTCGCTCTTCTCGCTTCGACTGTTGCTTTTGCTGAAGCTCCGCAAACCATCGTGATTGGCGAAGCAAAGTTTAAAGATGAACTCGTGATCGTCAAAGGGAACATTGCTTGTACTGCGAATGCATTCCCGCTTGGCCAAATCAATGCCGAGCACATTATCCACGCCCAATATCAAGCGGTCGTCGTGCAGGAAGAGACCTTTAACGTAGAGGGAAAATTGGATAACACACGCTTTTCGATCGGTGGAAATGTAAAATACGGATACGTCCATCTTTCGCTCCAAGATTCAGGAAGTCAGGACCAGAGCGCTGCGATGAGCTCAAGCTCGTCTGGCAACTTCACCGCTGATCGCAAGGTTGTGAGCCTGACTCTGACTGGAAAAGGCAAAACTTAGTCCGTCAGCTGCTCTCAGTTTGACGAAGCCAATTAATTTTTTTGAAGTATTTGAAACGGCTGGAATCTTCCAGCCGTTTTCCCCGCCCATGAGATTCAGAACACAGACTTTTGTCAAAATCCTTACTCATGAATGATCCATCCGAGACCTTTCCTGCTAGGCTTCAGAAATGCGATTCGCACAAGTTCTTCAATGTGAATCGCGCGAATGCTCATTCCAAATTTGAACCGCATTATGCACGCCTCAGTCTGAAAGATCTCTGACCACACCGAAATTCAACGCTCAGCGGCCGACCCATCCACAAAGTGTAGATAAATACGAAATTACTTAGTTCAAAAAAGCGTCGGGAATGGCCACCTTGTAAAATTCATAAACAGCATCGCTGTCTCCGTTTCGCATTCAATCGATTTCGATGTGGGCATACTCCTGGCATTCAAGCTATGTCGGCTAAATAAAGTACGTTTACGAAAAGAGGTCGATGTTTATGAAAAAGAACTCACTCCTGTGGTTATTGTCGTGGTTTATCGGCTTTAGTCTTTTTTCTTTGTCGGCAATGGCCCAAAATCGAATCCACTTTAACTTTCCTGCGAATAATCAGGTCTACTTTTTGATCGATCAATTAGGCAATGCCTATATCCAAACAGCTGCTGGGACTCATGCCGTACTGACGACAAACAATGCCATGCAGCCATTCATGCATACAGTCCGCCGAGTCTACGTCTCCCCAGGATTCAATCCAAATATCAGAAACACCCTCCATCATTTCAACATGGCCTTTCTTGATGCGAAAATTGACATGATCAATCCTCGTCATTCAACAGATAATATTATGATCGTCGAGACGACGGCTAACATTGTGCTCTTCGATGTGAGCACACCCACTGAATCTCCGATTGTTCTCGTAAAACCTCAGAACTTCGGCGGTGTTCAGCGGCTCAGTGTCTCGCTGGACATCCGAAAGGGTGGCATCTTGTCCTTAATCTACCAGGATCTGCAGACGCGAACCATGGTGGGAGGACTTTGGACAATAGGACCAAATAGCAAACCTCAGCTCAATACACATTTGGACAACCAGTTTTACGATCAAGTCCATGCTGCACAAGCTCCGGGCGACTCATCAACACCTATTTCCAGATTTACATTGGGACAAGAAGGACAGGTATCCACCGTCTACTTCGACAACCAAACACTGAAGCTCCGAGATGGCAACGGTCATTCCACCGGTTCGAATTACCCGCAGGACAAATGGAAAGAACAAACCAAAGAAAGTCAAACTTCAACCCAGCATCAACAAACATCTGGCCAGCCTCGCTCTGCGCTCGATTTCCAAAGTTATCTCTCAGAACTTGAAAGCATCTTGAAAGCGAACATTTTGGGACAGCCCGAGTCGGTGGCGGCATTGATGAGTATCGAGATGCAAAACATGATCACCGGCGAAAACCGCAGCAAACCTCAGGTGATGATGTTGATCGGACTGCCCGGAACCGGAAAAGATACTTCCTTCGAAGAGTATATCAAAGCGCGATTCAAATTGCGTCACCCTCGCTTTGAAGGTGATCCCGAAGATCATCTCTTCCGCTTTCCTGTGATCAAAGAAGAAAAAGATGTCTGGTCCATTCAGGGATCCGGCACCGGATATATCGGCTCGAATGCAGTCAGCGCTTTCAACCGATTTTTGATTTTGCACTCGGGTGGAAAATACATCATCAAAAAGGGCGAAGGCCAAAGCGCCGCCGAATATGTCGAGCTCAATCCGGAATGGAAACCCGGCATGGTCCTGGAAGGCTATTACGCTCCGGAAGATGCGGTTGTCTACATCAACGAGCTGCATGATTGGTCGAAGATGGCCCAGAACCGTTTGCTGAAAGAATTTTTGGAAAAAGGATATTCGACAATCGGAAATCCGGGATCGGGCTTGGGGCGAATTCAAGTTCCGGTGACGATCGGACTGGCTTCCAATCACGGTATCGGTCTGATCACGGCTCGTGACCAAGACGGAAAACGAATCGGTGCACCGTTGAACTTTGAACAGATGATGGAAAACTGGCAGGTCGCGGCCCGCGATCCAGATCGCTTGCAAAAAGAAATCGGTAAGCCGACACCTTCCAACCCCGAAGGTGGCATGACCGAAGAAATCCGCAGCCGCATCCCGAAAGAGCGCATCGTTCTTTTGCGTCCGATGTCGCCGCAGACATTGCTTGAAATCATCAAATTGAAGCTCAGCAAGCTGAGAGAAAAATTCTTGATGCCGAAGAAGATGGCATTCCCGCAGGTGGAATTGGAATTCAGCAACAAACTGAAACAGTTCATGGCGAACTACGATCAATTGGCCGAGGACGGTGCCCGCAGTCTGGACGGAAAAATTGATACATTGATCGAGCAAACTCTGGCGCAAGGTTTTAAAAGCGGCGCCTTGGATATCAAAGATGGTTCGGTCGTCAAACTGGATGTGAAAAAGAATCCGGATGGAACTTTCTCATTGTTAGCCAATGAAAAGGCCTTGCCGATGCTTTACACGCTGAAGGAAAAACAAAACAGTGCTGTTTCGGACGAGGAAATCAGACGCCTGGTCGGCATGGAAGAAAAGATGAATGCTCGCACCAAAGGCTTGGGCTCTATCATCAAACAACTGGTTGATGATCTCATAACGGCCGCGAACAAACCCAAAGCCAAGAGCGTCGATCATGAAAACAAGCCAGCCGAAATCTATGCCTTCTTCGGTGTTTCCTCGACGGGAAAAACCGAACTGGCCAAAGTCTTTCACCAGATTTTCTTCCAAACGTCTTCGAATCCTTTGATCATCGATTTTAGCCAGATCCACACGGTCGAAGATCTCAAAGCGAAAATCCTTGGCAAACGCGATATGAACAACAAGCCCATCCCTTCGGATTTCATGCAGCAGTACGACCGCGCCAATGGAAAGCTGGTGGTCGTGTTGGATGAAATTTCAAACGCCAATCCGGCGGTTCTGACCGCGCTTTACGATTTGCTTCGCGAGCCCGTCGTCCGCACGTTCTCGGATCAGGAAGCTCGTCCAATGGGCAATGTCAAAATCATTATGACAGGCAATATCGGCGAAGAGTGGTACGCTGGGATCCCACGCAGTATTCTTGAAAGCCAACAGTACGAGGCAGCTCGTAAGATCTATCATCAAGCGATGCAAAATGCCGGATATCGCCGCACATTCCTGCTGAAAAGATTCACGGAAGCCTTCGTCAATCGAATCGGCGAAAACCGGATCTTCTGGTTCGCACCTCACACTAAGACGACCATCCGCGAATTGATTCAGATGAAACTTCTCAATGCCATGAAGAAAATCAATACGCCGACGGATGGTCAACGCACTTGGGATCTCAAGTTCCCATCGGCAGAAGATTATGAAAAGACAGTTCAGGCGATTGAGACATATGGATTTAAAATTTGGGAGCAAGGGGCCTCGATCACTAAATACGTCGACGACGTCCTGATGCGCTCGATTGAAAACAGCTTGTTGAGAAATCTTGTACCAAACGGAGCCAGTGTCAACATCATCAAAACGGCGGATCAGCCTGCCGCCAGTGACAGCGCCGTGGGCTTTCAGCTGGTGATCCAAAGCCGAGAGAGACCTTGGGCTGACCAGGTTTTGGAACTTAAGCTTTCTGGCAAAGGCGTCCCAAGACCAGTCCGTCAGAATCCAAACGAATTGCGCCTGACGGCCTACCACGAAGCCGGTCACGAAGTCGTGCGCCATGTTTTGTTCCGCGATAAGAAAAGCCCAGGTGGCGTGACGATTCTTCCGGGTGTCACACAAATCGGCGGCGAATGGGTCACCTATGACGGCCTGGCCGAATCGCATACGGACGAAGGATATCAATTCACCCGCGAAGTCGTGATTGCTGAAATCGCAGTCTTAGCTGGCGGTGAAGCCGGCGAACTTTTCACGACGAAAGAAATGCGCCACACCTCTGGCAAGGTCAACGACATGCAACGGGCAACCGGTCTGGCTCGCAATGCAATTTTGCGATGGGGATTTTCTCAGAAATGGGGCCGCGCCTCGGTGTCGAACGATCAGGATATGGACAAATTCATTGCCGGCCTTTCTGAAAACAAAAAGAAACTGCTCGAGCAGGAAGTTCATTCGATGATCGAAGAGGGCCGAGCTTTGGCGAAACAAGTTTTGATCGCCAACTATGACACTTTGTTCATCCCGATTGGTAACGGGTTGGCGAAAGCCGGAGAACTTTCAGGTAAAGTTTTGACTCGCTTCTATGAAAAGCACGAGCATCAGATCGTGCATCCGGACGAGGTGGCGGAAGTTCAGCAAAAAATCGATGCCTTCGAAAAGAAGGTCTCTGCCGAGCCACCGCCGGTGAATAAGCGCGATTTCGAATTTTTCAGTTTCCTGCCTGCTCCATCTTCGATCGCCGATGTCGATCAAATGGTGGCCGAAAAGCAAGCCAAAGAAGTAGCTAGCGTAGATCTGTCCCCAGGACAGAAATTCGTTCGCAAGAAACTCCAATACTCGGCCAGCAGGGTCTATAACATTCTTGGCTTGCTGTTCAATAAAGCTGGAGTGAAAACCGGTGGCATGGCTTGCCGGTCCGCGCAGGCTCAAGCGGCGCGCTAGAGCTGAGGCTGGAGAATGGCGATGAAGACGACGGGCGTGAAGAATCTTGGTCTTTTATTCTTTGCTGCGGCCACACTGGTCTTTGGATTTCTTTTTGAACCATCCGAAGCTCAGGCCTCGCTTGCTTGCTGGCAAGCGCAGGCGCAAAGTCACGCCCCCAAGTTCGAAGCTCGCATTCCCAAGCAACATTTGAGCTGGCTTCAGTCCATCGTCCAGCAATCCATTGCAGTCGCGGAAAATAAATCCTGGCTGACCAAAGAAACCCGACAGGCGCTGCCTGGATTTGATGTGCTTGTCGCCGAGGAGACTCCGGGAAAGGAAATTCCGCAGGCCGTCTGTTATTTTGATCCTTTGGCCCAAGTCAGCTACATCCGCTTGGGCTCTAGCTTTGAACATAAAGACCATGAGACCGTCACGGCTCATGAAATCGGGCATTTGATTTTTCAATCTTTGGCGAAAGGTCATCTCAATCAGTTCCAGGCGGTCAACGAATTCTTGGCTGACTATTTCAACTGGCAGGTGACTGGGAAAGAATATATCAACGACATGGTTCAGGCGAAAAGGCACCTGCGTACATTTTCGCTGGAATCCAAACCCGGTTCTTCAAAAGATTTACGCGGCGATAACTTTGCGACGGTTCCCGAATTTCTGCTTCGAAAGCGCGGCAGCTCTTTTTCGGAAGAGTACGCGGCCAGTCTTTTTCTGACGGTCGGCTTTATCGACATGAAAAAAGATCCGGCGTTGAGTGCGCACATCGATGCCGATCTCAAGCTGGCAGTGGAAGAATTCGGAAACTTCATACGACAAGGCGGTGAACTGTCGAGATGGATCCGCAGCAACGAACTGTGGAACACATTTGGCCAAGCGTATGCTCCCAGACAGGGAATTCCTCAAGACCGAATGAAGGGATTGATTGATACACATCTTTTTCTGCAGATTTTTTTGGATGTCGTGCCTGCCGAGCGACGCGACCTGGTCCTGCGCCACTTTCAAAAGTATGATTTCCGAGCGGAAGCTTTGGACATCACGGCCAAGTGGATCCAAAGGGTTCGGCAAAATGTGGTTTTAGATCCGTTGCTGAAAAATGTCAGACAGTTGGTTTCACGTCTGGACTCGGTCGATCCTTTGATTGAAACACGCGAGCAAGCGCAGCAAATCGTCGATCTGTTTACTAAAGAAGGTCATTCGGTCGAGATGCAGTGGGAAAATCATTCTTTAGCCGTCGAAGGCTATGCTGATTTTTCGCGCGGCCGCGGAATTTCGATCGTGATGGCTCCCAAGCGCCTGACCCGTCTTGGATTGATCGCCACCATTTTGCACGAAGTCGGTCACATGAAGAGAGGCGCATCCGAGGTCCTTGCCGATGACTGGATGGCCAGATACGGTTTGTTGCCATTTCTAAATCGTCATCGAGCCCACCTGTTTCCGGGCCAAGAACTCAACGATCTGGGCCTGCGCGCCGGCGTGCTCTACGCCGAATCCCTGACCGCCTTCGCCGGCGGCAATCTCAATTTCGAATTGGATGCATCAGGCACGCCCTTGCAAATTATCACTCACGCCGGGCATCCCCATCCCCAGCAGCGATGGACCATCGTTTGGTACGGCCTGATCAACAAAGCTTTGCCAGCAGGATGGAAGAATTAGGATTCGGTCGGGGCACTCACTCACTCACTCACTCACTCACT
>CBIHPB010000066.1:0-13597 GCA_966211485.1 uncultured Bdellovibrio sp. | reverse complement strand
TTCACGCTCGAGGTCGGCTTTCAGGCTGGAAGACAGACGAGTCGCTGATTCTTTCACGACACCGGCCACGTCCACACCCATGACCAGGTGAAGACCACCTTGGATGTCCAAACCGTAATTCAGTTTCTTGGATGTGATCCATTTTTCACCGACGTTGGCGAAATTTGGAGCCACATACATCGCAGCCAGGACCAAACCCAGTGCCGCAATAATTGTTCTCGCTCGAAGATTTTCCATGGATTAAAGTCCTTCCTCTTAAACTTTTTTAACTTCTGAAGTCGCCAGTGGGGCTGCAGGCTGGGCAGTGACGGCCGCAACCGTCGTTTTGATTTGCGCTCGCAGGTATTTCACCTTCACGCCATTGGCAATTTCCAAAGTTACAAATTGCTCGGTCAAGCCATCGATTGTGCCGACCAAACCAGATGCGGTGACGACTTGATCGCCGCGCTTCAACTCTTTTTGAAAAGTTTCAGTCGCTTTCATTTTCTTTCCTTGGGCGAGCATCGGACGGATGATCATCAGGTAAGCCACGAAAACCATAATGGCGAGTGGAAGAAATTGTTCGAAAGCGGACGGTGTAGCAGGTTGCATGTGCGATACTCCTTTAATTCAATATCAAAGGTTGGATCGCACCATTTTCCTTGTTGGAAATCAATACTTAAGTCTCACAGCTCATGCTTTAAGCATCGCTGCAAATTAGTTCTTATTTTTGGTAAAACGCCCGATACAGAAGGCTTTGAACTCGGCCCACTTCTTCTGCTCGATCGCCTCGCGCGCACGCTTCATCAACGACATGTAGAAGTGAAGATTGTGGATGGTGTTGAGGCGGCTGCCTAAGATTTCGCCACTCAAGAACAGATGGCGCAGATAGGCTTTGCTGTAGGTGCGGCAAGTGTAGCAATCGCACTCGGGATCAAGCGGCGAATTGTCCTCTCGGTATTCGTTTCGCTTAATGCTGACTTTGCCGAACCAAGTGTACAGTGTTCCGTTACGTGCCACTCTTGTAGGCATGACGCAATCAAACATGTCGACGCCACCATCGATTGAGAGAATCAAATCCAGCGGCGTTCCCACGCCCATCAAATAACGAGGCTTGGTTTTCGGCATCAGCGGAGCAATCTGCGGAACCAGATCATGCATCAGCTCAATCGGCTCGCCGACGCTAAAGCCACCCAAGGCGTAACCTGGAAGATCGACGCTGGTGACTTGCTCGAGCGAATATTTTCTGTGCTGAAGTGACAAACCACCTTGGATGATTCCGAACAGAAGGCTTTCCTGTCGCATCATTGCGGCTTTCGAACGAAGGAGCCAGCGGTGTGTAAGGTCCATGCTGTTTTTGATCTCTTCGTCGGTGGCTGGATATTTCAGGCATTCGTCAAAGGCCATGATGATGTCCGAACCCAGATCCATTTGGATCTCCATGGATTTTTCGGGCGAGATAAAATATTTAGCGCCATCCAAGTGAGATCTGAACTCGACGCCCTCTTCGCTCATGGTGCGAAGTTGACTGAGTGAGAAAACCTGGAAGCCGCCGCTGTCAGTCAGAATTGGACCCTGCCAGTTCATAAACTTATGCAGGCCGCCAAGCTTTTGGATCAGCTTTTCGCCCGGACGCAGATGCAGATGGTAAGTATTCCCGAGGACGATTTGGGTTCCGCAGTCTTTCAGCTCTTCCGGCGTCATCGCCTTCACTGTAGCCTTGGTTCCGACGGCCATAAACACCGGCGTCTGCACGGGGCCACGCGCGGTCCACAGGGTTCCACGGCGGGCTTCGCCGTCTTGGGCGTGCAATTCAAAAGTGCCTGTTGGTTTTGCGTCTGGTTTTGCGGTTACTTCAGCCATACTGACAGATCTCCGTAACTGAAAAGTCGAAAGCGTTTCGAGATAGCATATTGGTAGACTGACTTCACGGTATTTAAATCCGAAAAGCCCGCCACGAGCGCAAGCAGTGTTCTTTCCGGTTTGTGGAAGTTGGTCAGCAGTCGATCGACAACCTTCCACTGATACCCAGGTTGAATAAGGATTCGCGTCAATCCCTGAAGACCTATTTCGCCCTCGTTCAAAACGCCAGCCGCGGCACTTTCCAGCGCTCGAGTCGCGGTTGTCCCCAGGGACCAAACTTTGCGGCCTTCACTTTTCGCGGCCTGAATAGCCAGCCAAGTTTCGCGCGGAATCTGTACCCACTCGGCATGCATTTCGTGTTGATCAAGATCTTCTACCGCAACCGGCAGAAAAGTTCCCAAACCAACATGCAAAGTCAGTTCTAAAATCCTTACTCCCCGCTCGCGCAAGAATTGAAAATCCTCTTTTGAAAAATGCAGGCTCGCGGTTGGCGCCGCAAAACTGCCGGGCTCTTTCGCCCAATGAGTCTGATACCAGCTTTCATCAGCTTGAACGGTGTGACGCTTGCCCCGCGCTTTTTGAATGTAAGGCGGAAGCGGAAGCTCGGCGACTTTTTCAAAATACTGTTCGCTGAGCGTTTGATCGATTTCCACAATTTGTGGGCGGCCCTTTTGGACCAGCTTCATCTTTGCACCCAGTGGCAGCGCGATCTCTTCACCGACTTTGTATTTCTTTGAAGGGAACAAAACTTCCCAGTGCTCGCCATTGCCCGCCAGTTTTCCTAAAAACAAAATTTCAAGATCATCCGAAAACACTCGGCGCTTCAAAACGCGCGTGTTGTTGACGATCAGAAGATCGCCGGCCGGAATTTTTGACAGCAAATCGCGAACTGAAATTTCCTGTGGCGAGCCAGCTTCAACCCACAGAACACGCGAAGGCCTTTCGGGCTTGGTCGCCACCAAATCTTCGGGATACTCAAATTGCAGATCGGAAAGTTTCATCGCGCTTTTGGCCTTTGCAGTTGCGGGGCTTTCTCATACCCCCGATCAACTCGGCAACGCAACCCATCAGACCAAAATAGTTCCAAAATCTCTCAGCCGATAAATACACAAGCCCCTGTCGTCCGAAAGGCTCTTTTGTCGAAGGCCATTAAACTAGCCAACTGGCCATTTTAATGGCCTTCAGCGGAAGAGTGGGACCAATCCGCCCCCTTCGGTCGAAGACCAATATATTGGTCAGCCGGCCATTATATTGGTCTTCACTGGAAGAGCGAATCCAGACTAAGGAAGTTTGGGCTTCTCGAGAGGAACTTCGTTATGGGAAGCTTCATAGGGATTCCAGAAGAGGTTTCCAAAGGCTGCATGGCCTGATGGGCCGGGCATCTTTTGGATTTGGGCTCCTCGGACGACGCCGACCAGTTTCCAGCCATTTCGCCCCTGACAGATCAAAGGGCCGCCAGAATCGCCTGGCATGGCCGAGCCCTCAATTCGTTTTTCTGCGGGAATACCTTTAAGCACATCCAAAACTCGCTCGTCGCCATTTCCGATAACCGCTTCTTCCGAATTTGAGATTGAAACCGTGGCCAGAAAGATCTCATACCAGCCGCGATGACTGTGACGGAAAGTGAGACTGGATGGGAGCATCACCGAATAGGCAATTCCCGCTTTTCCGTCCTGCAACCCAAACCCAGAGACCAAACACCGAGTCCCCGCACGCAGGCGCCCTGTGTTTTCAAAATATTCACTTTGAATTTCGGCTGGGGTCGCAATCGGATAAGGAACGATTCTGGAATCCGTATCCAGCTCGAGCCATGCTGTATCGACACCCTTCACAGGATTTTGATAAGTGGGATGCTTGTGGATTTTTAAAACCTTGTGCAGTTCTTGAAATTTGGAGCTTCCTGTATCCACCGAATTTCCAGCCAGCGTTTTCTCGATGACCATATTGGCCAAGTTGTCCTTTTCAAATCCACACTGAACCGTCATCATCGCTTCCGAGCGAGCCTCTAGGCAGTGAGCCGCCGTCGTCACTTTGTTCTTTCCAGTTAAAAGCCCCGAGCAAATCCCCAAAAGCTTGTTTTCGGAATCCCGAAACAGAATCCGGCAGCCCGCCTTCGGCGCGCCTTTGTAGACTTTCGAGCCATCGATGGCCGCGGCCTGCAGGCCTGCGACAATCAACACTCCGAATAGGATTCGTTTTATAGCTCTCACGGCTTCAATTCTTCCTCAGCGCGTAGACGGGTTTTCAGCCGCCAAAAAGTTCGACAGCCCAAACGCCTGCGGCCCGCGCTTTGGGGTTTCCAAAGCCGGTCACTTACGCACGCGAAAATGAATTACAAGCTATGTGCCGCAGTCGCGGGTCTCGGATTGGCGTTTGGGCAAAAAAAAAGCGGAGCTTTCGCTCCGCGGAAGGCTGCACAGGGGAACCACCAAACCCTTTACAGCCTTTAAAAACAGAAACCACAAACCACTTTAAGGAGGAACCACAGAGCTGACTCTGTTTATTTTCTCGTCCGCTCTTTCACAGTCGCATGGACCGTGGCGTAGAGCGAAGCGAGAACAACAACCGAGTAAGCTCCGACAAACCAAAAAACCACAGTTAACTCTGCCAACACCTTCGACTCCCTTAGAAAGAATTTATCCTTGGCGTGTCACCTTTATCGGGCGACTTTGAGAACGAGGATCCTCCATCCTGGACTCTCCTTCTGTTCCCCTCCAGAGCATCCGTGCTCCTGCCATTTAGACAACTGAACGCTGTGTATAGGTTAGGTTTAAAGTCTTTCTAGACCTTTTTCAACGATGGCTCCCAAGTTATTGAAAGAATACATATTTTCAGGCTTTTTAGAGGCGCTATAAATTCTTTTTTTGTGATGATGAGCACAGATTTTCCGAAAGCCTGCCACACATCAGTGTTGCTTGCATTTTAAGCGGCAAAAGCGCGAGATTTGACAAGGCTTCCGAAACCAGGTTTAACAAAGATCCCCTGTCTGTGTTCTCTTCGATGCGCTCGTGGTGGAATTGGTAGACACGTATGTTTGAGGGGCATATGTCGAAAGACGTCGCGGTTCAAGTCCGCGCGGGCGCACCATCAAAGTCGAACCGAAGGTTCGCACCATCTCAGCTAACTGAGCCAACCTTCGGTTGAACAAGTCTTCGAACCCAAACGCCCAAAAAAATCGTCAAACGTATCGAGACGATCCTTATCCTGTAGAAAACAACGCTTTAAAAGGTTCTGCGCTGCCAGGGAAGTGCTTTGTCGCGTGGGTTGTGCTGGATGAAACGCAGACCGTTTTCCGGCTCGGTAAAGAAGACCCGGCCTCGTCCTTCAAACGCGCCCGCCGTCAGGAAGTTCGACTTGATCACCTTCACGTCCTTCCCCATTAACTCCGCAACGCCATCCCAGATGGCGAAGAGGACACGATCGCCAAGCGTGACCACATCGTTGAGCGAGAACGGATAGCGGCCAAACTCGGTAAATCCCTTGGCTCCGCCACGGAGCAACCGTCCCTCGTCGCCTGCGGTGCAGATCAATACGGATTTTTTGTCTGGCAGTAGCGCGATGCCGCCCAGGGACTCGCTGTCGTTCGGCGCCCCTGGGGTGGGAAGTTCCCGCCATTTGCGGCCATCGAAGTGCAACAGGAGGTCGCGCGTCCCAATCGCAAAGACGTTGTCGGGTCCGTGGCCTTTGATGTCGAGGATGGTCTGTTCGGCAGTGCCATCACCCTCACGCGTTTGCTGCCACTTCTTCCCGTTCCAGTGATACAAATGGCCGCCGTTCGTGCCGACATGCACGTCGTCGTCGGCAGAGCCCCACATCATTGAGACGTTGGGTGGCAATTTCTCGAGACTGTCCACTGGCGGCGTGGAGACCTTCCACGGGGGGCCGCCGTTGTGCTCCCGATAATCCGCTTTGCGAGACGGCGCTTCCCAATCGAACGGAGCCGTGGTGGCCACGCGGCCATCGGCGCAACCCAACCAGAGATGACCTTTGGGCGAGGCCCACAACGCGCTCAAAGTCTCATTGGTCGTTAGGATCTCATCGGCTTGGTCGGTCTTGCTTTTCTCTGTGATCCGGAACAGCGAGCCGAATGGCGAATCGTTCTTTTTTTTGGAGACCAGACTCAGGCACACAAGGCCCTTTGCGGTTTCGACTATGTGAGTGACTTCGTCTTTCATCCCTTGCTCCCATGAAACACTTTATGAAACGGTATCAGCTCCTTGTTATTTCATCAAATCACCGCCACTACGGCGGTGATTTGATACACAAGCATTAAACTGGGTTTGATTTTTTAATCACACCATTCGTAGTCAGATCTTGATGTGCGCAGGACCTTGACTGATTTTGTGCGATTAAAAATGTTTCCATCTTCGAGCAAAGTCAGGTTCATTTCCTGATCAGAGTCTTTGCTTACACACTCACCGGTCGAGTCACACTCAAGCATGATCGAACTCCCACAGCGTCTCCATTTACTTTCCAGATCGCAAAATGAAGTATGAGCTGGCACATCTGGTGGGATAATATTTGTGACAACAAGCGATCGGCCAGACACCTCAAGATGGAGGCCGCAATAGCTGCCGATGGGTTGAAAGTTTTTTCCGTGAAATGACCGCAGATTGATCGCAAATACATTTGCCGAAACCAAGACGGCAAGGATCACAAGAACCTTATTTACATTTTTCATTTTTCTCTCCTCTGTTTCTCCGTTTTTTAAAACTCCTCTGACTCTCCTAGAACCGGCGACTAAGGTATCAAGGCGAAAAATAATTTAAACTGTAATGATTCTGACAGGTGACAAGCAACGGCACTTCGCAAATGTCATTGCGAAGTGGATCCAGGTTTAGATCCAGATTCAGATCGGAAAAGCATTTAAATTCGGACTCATCCGTTTTGACTACGATCATGCGACGCTTGATTCAATGAATGGATCGTGAAATTTATTCTTATCCACCATTTAGTTGTCGCGTTCGCTCAGTTGCTTGATCAATTCAAAGCCAAGCCAATACCACTTGTGCCACCTGTGATTAAAATCGTATTCTTTGTCATTTTCATAAAACACCTCCGAAAAATTCTTCACTCAACAGATCCAGTGCGGCCGTAGCTCCTGCCCACTGGCCGGTCGATAGCGCACCTACAACGGCATGTTGCATTGTCATGCTGTCACCGCCGGCATAGACTCCGGGAACACTCGTTCGATTTGCTTCATCGACTTTGTAGAGACCCCTTTCATCTTTTTCGCAGCCCAAACTCTCTCCGAAGTCGGACTTCATCTTAAAGGGCATTGGACCACCGCCCAAGACGGCATCGAGTTCAAATCGTTCACCGCCAGCAATCACGGCTCGCAAAGAATCCCCATCATGGATCATCTTCTCCACAGGCTGTTCGATAATGCGCACCTTTCGGCGTCGGAAAATTTCTATTTGTTCTGCAGTCAGCTCACTTTTACCGTTCGTGAACAGCGTGACCTCAGAAGTCACGCCGTAAATCATGGGAACGAAGCGCATGATCGCAGCGCCTTTCGCAAATACACCTATTCTTTCACCTCGGTGTTCATAAGCGTGACAAAAAGGGCAATGAAATACGGATTTGCCCCAAAGCTCCTGCATACCGGGGATCGGAGGCAATCGATCTTCAACCCCGTAGGCAAGGATCACCTTCTTGATCTTCACCGAGCTTTTGTTTGAGAGTGTGGCCTCAAATCCTCCTTGGATCTTAACAACCGAGGTCACAGCTCCCTCTAAAAAATGGACGGTATCGTACTTCTCGACATCCTGCCTTGCCTTCTTTCGCCATTCCAGAGGCGACAGACCTTCATGGCTTGCGAAGTTATGCATATGTGCGGCGTTTAGGTTTCTGGGACGAAAGTCGTCGCACACCAAGACGTTTCGTCGCAGCCGCCCCAATGACATCGCAGCTCCCAATCCAGCGGGGCCACCCCCAATGACCAAAACCTCGTGATCCCACTTCGTATTTCCAGAAAATCCCATTTCATCCTTCTTTCTTTTATTTAACAAACAAGCCGGACTGAACATCCCGCCATGCCGACTCAAGAGCCGAAAGGCTATTGAATCCATCTTTCCCAACCAAAAAATTCAAACGACCTTCAATGAGAAACATGGATAGACCATGGATCGACGACCACATCTGCAATGAGATGGCGTTAATGTCCTCTCTGTTTTTGTCCGGAAAAATTTCCGAAACCGATAAATGCAAAGCCTCAAAGCTTGCTTTGGTGGCTGATTTCAACTCTGGATTGTCAGGATCTAGTCTCGATCCAAACATAACTTTGTAAAGCGCCGGATTGCTTTTTGCGAATCGCAAATATTCGACAGAAGCAACCGAACAAGGATTGTCAGAGTCTTTGGGCATGCTCTGAAATTTGTCCCGGATTTTTGAAGACAAGGATTGAAATCCTTCAACTGCAAGACTGGTCAAGAGGCCATTGGCATCCTTAAAGTGATGGGCAGGAGCGCTGGGGGAAACTCCCGCACGCGCAGCGCACTTACGTAAAGTGAACCCTTCGTATCCAACTTCCTCCAGAAGCTCAGAAGCCGCGACCATCAAGGCGCGCTTTAAATCACCGTGATGATAGTCCGTTTTGCGGGTCGCTGCTTTCCTCTTTTTCTCTTTTGTTACAGCCATTTAGAACTCCTCTCCGTGGTTCAATTTGAGTCAGCCTAACACACCATCTTGACACTGCCAAGATTATGATCTAATTTAATCTAGACAATGTCAAGATTGGAGTCTGATAATGGATCACTTGCCAATAAATAAGAAATTCTATGCCCTGGGCCTTTGTTTGCTTTTGATATCACAAGGGGCCAGCGCCGCCGATCATCAGGTCAACCACAAGGTCACAATTGCCAAAGTCGAGCCTGTCTCAACGACCCTGTCACTGACGCTGATTGCCGATGTTTCAGATTCACCTGATAGCAAAGTCACTTCGCTGAGCGGGCGAAACTACCGCCTCTCGATTCCAATTCCCAAGGGCACGGTCTTTGATTTGTCGCTGGGCACAAGTGTGCCTGTGACCTTGCCAACGATCCATCATCAAAACGCTCAAGCAAAAGTCAGCTCGATTTCCAAAACTAAAATCGAACTCATGCTCAGCAACCAAGTTCAGCTGCTCGAAGGTCAGCGCCTTCGGGTCACTCTTCCGACAAAACCTCTCCATCTTTATCGGATTCCCTTTCAGGCTGTTTACAGCCCAAGAGGCCTAACGACTGAGGTTTTTGTTCTCGCAAGCGACAACCGAGTCAGTCTCGTTCCCATTGTTCCTCTCAAAGTGCTCTCAAATGGAAACGTCATCGTCTCCTCCGATCAGCTCAAAGGTGCCACGATCGTCGTGCAAGGAACCGACAATCTTGTCTCTGGAGATCAAGTTCAAATCATCGAACAGAAAGAAGCTCAGTTATGATTTCACTCAAAAACAAGACCGGAATCTTTGCTTGGCAAAGGCTGTTACTTGCGATTGGCGGATTGTTGGTTCTTAACGGAGTGCTGAGTTGGTTTTCCACTCCGCGCGAAGAAGACCCGCGCCTTCCTCCGCGCCAAGGAAATGTCGTCGTGATTTTTCCTGGATCGACCGCGGAAGAAGCGGAACGATTGGTTGTTAAGCCCGTTGAAGACGAATTGGCTAAAGTGGAGGAAATTAAAGAGATCCGCACCCGGATTCGAACGGACCTGAGCTTTTTTGAAGTCAAACTCAAGGACACAGTCACTCATGCAGAAACTGAAATCGTATGGGATAAGGTCCAACGTGCACGGGACAAAGCACAGGTTAAATTTCCAGATACGGTTTGGAAACCAGATCTCACCCGGGAAATATTTGATCAAGATGCCGTGTTCATCGCTCTTTATGGCGACGTGGATCGTCTTAAACTTTACGACCTCGCACGCGTTTTGAAAGACAAAATACAGCTGCATCCGATGGTCAAATTCGTGGATGAAGTGAGCTCTCCAGGCGAGCAACTGAGCGTCCTCGTGGATTATAAAAAGCTCGGCGAACAAGGAATCTCCATCGCCAACTTCTTGAGCCAACTCAAAGGTGGCAACGCCAATGTTCCATCGGGATACATTCGTCTCGAAGATCGAAAAATCAGTGTGTTGACGAACTCTTTTTACAAGTCGGCTGAAGAGCTCCGGAAATTTCCAGTTGTCGTGAAATCGGGGGAAACAATTCTCTTGTCCGAGGTCGCAAGCGTTTCAAGGACCACCGCACTTCCCGTTCGAGAAAAGATGTTGTTCAACGGGCACGAGGCTGTCGGAATCGGTGTCGTCTCCCAAAAAAAAATGAATCTTCAAGTTTTCGGAGAAGAGGTTCGAAAGATCATCGAAGAGTTTAGGAACACCGAAGAGTTCAAAAAGAGCGGCGTCAAAATCGAAGAAATCAGCTTCCAACCTCACTACGTTGAAGAGCGAATTCACGAGATCGGGCTTGATTTGCTGAAGGCCATTATTCTGGTCGGTGGAATTCTCATGCTGATGCTGGGTGTTCGCGTGGGTTCTATTGTCGCCATCCAGGTCCCGCTTGTGACCGCCATGGCCTTTGGACTCTTCTCTCAACTGGGTGGAACCATCAACCAGATCTCGATCGCAGCCTTCATTCTGGCCATCGGCCTGTTGGTTGATAACGTCGTTGTGATCGTCGACGGGATTCAATCAAAGTTAGATCAAGGTTTAGACGCCATTGAAGCTGGCAACAGAACCCGCAAAGAATATCTCATTCCACTTCTTGCCGGGACTTTGACGACGATAGCCGCGTTTCTTCCGATGCTGATCGCACAAGGAAACGTGGCCGATTTCACACGGGACATCGGCATCATCTCGACAATTGGTCTTGGCGGAAGCTATCTATTCTGCATTTTTATCACACCACTGCTGGCTGCGAAAATGTTGAAAAAAGGCAAAGCTCGTCAGTGGACTTTCGTGCATCCATTGGGAGAAAAACTGGGCAGTCTTGTCCATGCCCATCCAAAATTGATTTCCCTCACTGCGACGGTCGCCGTTGTCGTGGCCATGCTCGGTTTTGGTTTTGTGAAAAAACAGTTTTTTCCAAATGCGGATCGTGACTTGGTGATCGTTGATGTTCAGTTGCCGGAAGGAACACACCTGAAGACGACAGAAGAAACAACAAGGCGGCTGGAAAACGAAATCCGCAAAGACAAGCGCGTTGTTTCGGTCACAAGTGTCATCGGTCGCGGAGTGCCCCCTTTTTACTATAATCTTCCACGAGAACCAAACGCTCCTCATGTGGCCCAGATGATCGTGAGAACCATCGATGCGAAAAGTGCGATCGCCTTTAAAAAAGACCGGCAAAATGATCTCGCGAAGCTTGCGCCTTTCGGCACATTGATCGTGAGAGAATTAGCGCAGGGTCCGCCGGTCAAGGCACCAATCGAAGTTCGCATCTTTTCCGAAGATCCTCTCAAGCTTCAGCAAATGGCTCAAAAAACATTGGCGTTGGTGCGCGAAGCTCCCGGAATTGCAAGAGTTCGATCGACCTTAGGTGTCGGATCTCTCAGCTATAAGCTCGACGTCAATGATGGTGCCGCAGGTCTTTACGGCCTTACCAGAGCCGAGGTCTCGGCGGTTGTCCTTTCAAGAACAACCGGAGTGCCAGCCACGACATTTCGAGGTGGTGCCGATCCTTATGCGGTGACCTTGCTGTCAACCCAAAATGAGAACTCTCATTTTTCTGAGCTGGAAGAGAGTTATCTTGGATCAACCCGAACTGAAGATCTGAACGTGCAAACACTAGTTCAAAGCGGATTCAAGTTTGGCCCATCGGTTCTGGAGCATATGAATCGAACTCCGGTGGTTTATATCTACGGCGAGCTCGCCGACGGATTTTCAGAAAACGATGTCGCAGCAAACACAGCTGATCAGCTGAAAAAACTGGAACCGGAAGATGGAATCCTCGTCGAACTCGGCGGAGCCATGAAAGAAGCGCAGGATTCACAGAAAAGAATTTTCGCCGCTCTTCCGTTTGCCATGTTTCTTCTTCTGATTTCTCTTTTGTTTGAATTCAATTCTTTCAGGCGAATTGGAATCATTCTTCTCACGATCCCCCTGTGCGTCGTCGGATCAGTTCCTGGCTTGCTTCTGACCGGGAGCACATTTGGATTCATGACGCTTCTTGGTCTCTTTGCTTTAGCGGGAACCGTCATCCATAACGGAATCTTTCTCTTAGACTACATCGATCATAGGCGGCATGAAGGCATCCCGCTCGATCAAGCGATCACCGAAGGAATTCAACGTCGAACGCGTCCGATCATTTTGACGGCTGCCGCGACCATTGTGGAGCTCCTGCCAATGACCATGTCTTCATCGACCCTATGGCCACCATTTGCATGGGTGATTATCTCAGGACTCTTAGTATCAACTCTGATGACCCTTTTGGTGATCCCCGCTGTCTATAAGCTGACGTTTCAGAAAGAGGCTCACTCATGAAAAAACATTTTTTTCCACTCCTCCTGTTGTCGACATCGTTTGCTTCTCTGTCGGGTGTAGCTCGTGCAGACGACTCTTCAGTTTCAATTCAAGAACTACTTGTGAAAGCCTCGTCTGGTCCCGAAGTGAAGGCCGCACAGTCGACAGCAAATGAGATGAAAGACAAAGAAACTTCGACCTGGCGGCAAATTTATGTTCCTAAACTCAATGCGGGATTGAGCTACTCACATTTACTGACAGATGAATCGCTCCAACTTCCCGCTATTGGCGGGATGGCAATTCCGCCGATAAAGCTAGGACCTGACTTTATGTCAGGCTCTTTAACTTTGAGCCAAGTTTTGTTTGATCCAGCGAACATGCTCTACAACGCTCCGGCGACAGAACACCTCGCAGAGGCGGCGGAACTGAGAAGTTCCCGGCAAGTGAAGGAAACTCAAGGCAAGGCTGTCGATCTCTATCTCCGCGCACTTGAGCTGAGGGCCAAGCGAAAGGCATTGGAAAAGTACGCCGCGAACTTAAGTAGCCGCTTGCGCGAAATCCGCCGGATCTACGAATTGGGAGGCCTCAGTGAGGGCGACTTACTTAAAATCAAATTAGGTGTCGACGATGCCAATCAAGGAATCAGGGATTTGCAGAAGGGTGAGAACTACCTCGCTGATATGATTGCAGCTATCGTCGGTGACAGCCAACCCGTTGTTCCCGCAGATCTACCGGAAGAAATCCCCACATCGGCTGCCTGTTCTGACAAATCGGATGTCTCGGCCCGGGAAGACATCCGAGCCATCGATCAGGAGCTTGAAGCGCTCAAGCTGTCTAAAAGCGGACAAAAGGCAGAATATCTTCCGAAAGTTTATGGCTTCATCCAGCATGGTTACACAAATAACGAACTCGTCACCAAATCCAATTACGATCTGGTTGGCGTTCAGCTTTCATGGTCCCTTTTTGATGGCGGAGTCGGCCTCGCAAATTCAAAAGCGGTAGCGGATCAGCGATATGCCCTCGAGCAAAAAAAGACTTTGGCTCTTTCGTCCTTTCGTGCGGCCCTTTCGGATTCGGCAGCGGCTTTACAGATTAAAAAACGCGAATTTGAGGAAAGACGACAAAGCATTTCAGATGCTCGAATGGTTTCTGAACTGGAATTTAAAAGACTCAAAAACGGAAAAACGACCATCAACAATTTAATTGATGCAGAAGACATGCTGAAAGATCGCTCGGAAAAAGCGAACCTATCGAAAATCAGTTGGTCCCAGGCCTGGTTCAGTTGTCCGCATGCATCTGGAGGCGCCTTGGTTGCGCCTTAGTGCCG
>CBIHPB010000065.1:0-13699 GCA_966211485.1 uncultured Bdellovibrio sp. | reverse complement strand
CCAGGTGAATCTGTGGGGCGGTCCTTCGGCGACCAACGTGATCGGCTCTGCGATCTCGGGCGATGCCGGTTCTGGAACAGTGACAAATTTTTATGGCTTAAAAATTCAAAACCTCAGCCAGTCCGCGGGCTCGGTCACCAACCGCTATGGTGTTTATCTGGGAAGCTTCAGTGGCTCAGCGACTTCGGATTATGGAATTTACCAAGCTGGTTCTGCGCAGAACAACTACTTTGCTGGCAATGTTGGAATTGGTCGAACAACTGCTTCGACGGCTTTGGATATTTCTGGTGCCGTCACGGCCAATGGCATGTCGTCGGCTCCATCAGTTTCAGCTTCCAACACCGGTCGTATTTACTATGACTACGCGACCAATAAATTCAAAGTTTCGCAGAATGGTGGAGCTTACCAAGATTTGATCGCGGCTGGTGGTGCGGGTGATATCTTAAATGGTGGTAATACGACGGGTGCAGATATCAGCATCGGTACGAAAGACAATAAGGCATTGGCCTTTAAGGTCAACGATACCGTTGCGATGACGATTTCTCAAAGCGGAAATGTGGGGATCGGTATTTCGCCGGCTTCCTATCCGTTGGATGTGATGGGGACGGGACAGGTTTTCAAAGCGACACAAAATGGTGGCGCTGGCCAGCAGGTGTTCTCATTGGCAAGAATCAATCACGCTTCTCAGAATAACGAGTGGAGCTATTATATTTCCAACGGCGCTGGTGTTTTGGCCAACGGTTCCTTGTCGGTTTATCCAACGACAAATGCGGATATGAGTTTGGATGCTCGCAATGCGGGCTACAAGCAGTTGGTGTTAAAGGCTTCAGGAAATGTCGGTATCGGAACCACCACTCCGGCAACAGCATTGGATGTGTCGGGTGCGATCACCGCTGAAGGAATGTCGTCGGCGCCGGGACTGGCGGGATCCAACACGGGTCGTATTTATTATGATTACTCGGCTAATAAATTCAAAGTTTCGCAGAATGGTGGAGCCTATGTAGATTTGATTTCTTCGGCGGATTCGTCGGGCTACGTGAATGGCGGAAACGCTTTCGGTGGATCGGCTTCGATTGGAACGACGGACAATCATTCCCTGAGCATCAAGACGAACAATGCGACGGCGATGACAATCTCGCAAGGCGGAAACGTCGGTATCGGAACGACAACTCCGGCAAACCCGCTGGATGTGAATGCCGCTCGATCGATTGTGCAACTGACCTCAACAACTGGAACAAACGCCAGTTACGCTAAATTTACAAACTCTGCGAACTCGGGGTATGTCGGCCTGACTGACAACGCGGGAACTTGGCTTCTGAATCCGGGTGCCGCAAATGCCTTGGTGATTACTTCGAATACCGCCCCCATCCAATTTGGTATCAACGGCTCGGCCGTGATGACTGTTCTGACAAGCGGTAACGTCGGCATCGGAACGGCGACGCCTTCTGTGCCACTGGAAGTTGTGGGTACGGTGCAGGCGACGGATTTCGTTTCGACTTCGGACCGAAGATTTAAGACGGATATTGTTGGCATCGACAATGCGCTGGAAAAAATCGTACAGATCAACGGTGTGACTTGGAAGTGGTTATCAAATGGCGAAACCGATATGGGTGTGATTGCCCAAGATGTGGAAAAAGTTTTCCCCGAGCTTGTGGTGACCAATGCCCTGGGTAAAAAATCCGTGAAGTATGGAAACTTGGCCGGTCCGTTGATTGAGGCCGTGAAGACTTTGAAAGCGGAAATCGACGCGTTCAAGTCGAAAATCGAAAAGCTGCAAGGCGAAGTCGACGAGCTGAAGACAATCAAAGCTGAAAACGAAGCGCTGAAAGCTAGACTGGATCGACTGGAGAAACGACTGGAAGCATCCGACACCAAATCAGAAAGTCCTTAAGCATGAGAGCGGATTTCCTGAAACTTAAATCGCACCTCGGCCGGATTTTAGGATTCGGCTTTTTCCTGTTGATCGTGGGGATCGGCGCTCGGGCTCAAGCGGCCGGCTGGTCGGCCAACTATGGTGGCGTGACGGGCTCGAACATTACAGCGACGAGTACGGCCTTCGATATTTCGGGAAATTCATATGTCGCCGGGCACTTTATCAGCTCGACATTGACTCTGGGTGGAGTCACTCTCACCCGAATTGGGACCCAGGATTCTTTCATCGCCAAGCTGGATGCTTCGGGAACTGTGCAATGGGCAAAAAATTTCGGCGGAAGTGGCGCCACTGTCAATGGGTATGGTGTCACCACGGACGGTAACGGAAGCGTGTATTTGGGCGGGGATTTTATCTCAGCGAACCTGACGACCCCCGCTTTCACCAAGCTTGGCAATCGAGACGGTTATGCCATCAAAATGGATTCCAACGGAAATACGACTTGGTCCAAAAGCTTTGGTGGCAGCGGCTCGGCCATCAACGGCACTTCGATTGCGGTGGACATCAGTTACAATGTGTATCTGGGGGGATATTTCAACGGCTCGAATCCGACTCAGCCAGCGATGACAAAAATTGGATCTGCTGACGCCTATGCCATCAAAATGAATTCCGCCGGCACGACAAGCTGGGCGAAGAATTTTGGCGGTGCGAGTGCTAGCACGTGGGGCTATGCCATTGCATCTGATATCAGCACGAATGTGTATTTGGCCGGCTATTTTCAAACGGCCAATTTGACAACACCTGCGATTACGAAGTTGGGATCGCAGGATGCCTTTGCCATCAAGATGGATTCGAATGGAAATACCACTTGGTCGAAAGGATATGGCGGAGCTGGTGCCTCGGCTGCTTTACGAGCAGTGGCGACCGATATCAGTGGCAACGTGTATGTCGCGGGCGATTTCGGTAGCGCCAACCTCACGACACCGGCGATTACAAAAATTGGAAGTACGGATGCTTATGCCATTAAGTATGACTCGACTGGTACGACGACATTATGGACAAAGAATTTTGGCGGCAGCGGCGCCGTGATCAATACTTTCGGTATCGCTGTCGACGTCAGCGGCAGCGCTTATCTGGGTGGAGCCTTGTCGGGGGGCGATATGACAACTCCGGCCATCACAAGGATCGGCAACACCGATGGTATTGCAATAAAACTGGATGCCAGCAATGGGAACACGACTTGGTCAAAGAATTATGGTGGTTCCAGCGCGCAGTTGGCGGTCTACGATATTGCTGTGGATAACAATGGAAATGTCACGATCCCAGGCACCCTTCAGACGGCCAGTGCCACCACTCCAGCGCTGACAAAGGTCGGAAATATTGACGGTTTCTTGATCAAAACGGACTCCAGTGGAACGACGTCATGGGCCTATGATTATTCTGGTTACCATCCTGGTGGATTTTCTTACATCACTGCCATGGCAAAAGATGCGGCCGGCAATGTTTATCTCACGGGTTATTTCGACAATGTGAAGGCCACTTTTGGAGGCGTCACATTGGACCGGATTGGCACTCAAGATGGTTTTGTCGTCAAAGAAACGGCCTTGGGAAGTGTCTTGTGGGCGAAGAACTATGGCGGAAGCGGAGGGGCGACTCTCAACAACTTCGCGATCACCGTGGATAGCAGTGGCAACGTGTATACGGTCGGGCAATTTCTGGGGGCCAATTTGACAACTCCGGCTTTGACAAAACTTGGAACCAGGGACGTTTTGGCCATGAAATTAAATTCCAGTGGCACAACCTTGTGGTCGAAAAATTTTGGTGGAGCATCGGCCCAGTGCTCGGGTCGGGCTGTTGCAGTCGATATCAGCGGCCATGTGTATGCAGGAGGAGATTTCGGAGGAGCGAATTTGACAACTCCGGCGGTGACAAAGATTGGGACTATGGATGCTTTGGCTTTGAAACTGGATGGCAGCAATGGAAACACACTGTGGTCGCAGAACTATGGCGGAGCCAGCGCCTCGGCGCAGATCAATGCCATCGCCGTGGATACCAGTGTCAATGTGTATCTCGGGGGATATTTTTCAGGAGCGAATCTGACAACTCCGGCTGTCACAAAAACCGGAACTGCGGACGGCTTGGCGATAAAGCTAGATTCCAGCGGGAATACCACGTGGACCAAAAACTATGGCGGAGCCGGCGCAAGCGTGACCATCAATGGCACAGCCGCCGACAGCAATGGCAATATGTATTTAGGCGGACATTTTAACGGAGCGAACTTGACCACTCCGGCCCTGACCAAAAATGGGTCGACGGATGCGCTGCTTTTCAAGCTTGATACCAGCGGAAACACGACTTGGACAAAGAGCTATTACGGAGCCGGGGCCACGGCGAATGGGAACGCCGTCGCCGTCGATATCAGTGGCAACGTGTATCTCGCAGGACAATTTCAGAGCGCCAATCTGACGACCCCGGCGCTAACAAAAATCGGATTTACGGATTTATTTGCGGTTAAAACAAACTCAAGTGGAACCACCATTTGGTCTTCGAATTGGGGCGGATCCGCAGGTGCCGTGGCCACGACCAAGGCCATTGCCGCCGACGGATTTGGAAATGTTCATGTGGGCGGATACTTTATGTCGCAAAATATGACCACGCCAGCGCTGACAAAGACCGGAATCCAGGACTCGGTCATTATCGGAACTCAATTATTCAATTCGTCTTGCGCGGGCTCGTCAGGGAAAATTAAGTTTGATGCCACCAACAATGTGATGGTGTTTTGCGATGGCTCGTCCTGGCAGTCTTTGAATAACAATACTTCGGCTGCTTGCACGGGGGCGAGAATAGGAAAGCTTCAGTACTATTCCAACGGAGCGAGCTCGGACTTTGTTTGGTACGCGGGGGCCTGCCGGTCATCGAAGGGTGCAACGACCTATGGGGTTTGCACCACGAACGGGAAGATTGTTTGGGATTCGGGGAACAGTGTGGTCAAGGGCTGTGTGAATGGGACTTGGACGACGTTGAAGGGGTGGTAGGGGATTTATTTGCCATTCTTTTTATTGATATTGACCCCTTTTGGCTTTTGAAACTTTGTAATCAAATAGATAGACCACCAAATACAGGTCTCAAATAAAAAAATCTTAATTAGTATTATCGCCGGAAGAATCGAATAAATTTTAATATTTTCTGAGTCGATAAACGGATCACCAGATAGTTTAAAAAAATAAAATATTAGTCCGATGGTCAAAATAAATACCCATCCAAAATCATAAGTCATTCCGATGAGAATACCTTTGAAAGTCGGTCTTTTTGCTTTGTCAGGATAATATCTAAAAAAATTCTTAATTTTGCCTATGACTTTGTCTCTTTCCAAGTGAGAGCTATCTCCAACATTCGAATTGTTGTTTTTAGACTTTTTGTATTCGACGTTCCAGATTGCGAATTCTGCTATGAACAGGAATGCAAAGGTATTCACCAATAAGATACCTCCAATTTTTGCTATTTCGATCAAAACGATAGATGAATGAAAAGGTGAGGTAATATAAAGGTAGATGGTCAGAACCAATATTGAAAAATAGAATATTTGAAATTCTATTAAAGTTGCCAACACCAATCTCTTGAATGTTGGTTTGGTATTTTTCATGGGCAAATATTTTTTAAAAAGCAATTTTTATCCTTTTTTATAGGATAATCTTAGCGAGCTAAATATTTGAAGTTAAGTTTTTAACAGATAGTGACTTGAACTCCGTTAACTAATCCACTCAAAGGGATGAGGTCACTGTCCACCGTTGCAGTTCGTTATCATAATGACAGCTAGAGGAAACCGCAATAAATGCTTCATCTACTTATTACCTTTGGAATTCAGTAACTTCCGAACGTTTCGGTTTTCGTTTTTGCAGCCTATATTTTTTGGATTTTTGTATCCTTTAAAAAGAATCGGCCAAATTTTGGCCAATTTTTTCTACTCGAAATCAATTCCAATTAAAGGCAAACTCCACCAAGCTTTTTAACTCTCCTAATCCGTTCCTCTCGCTATCATTTTGCGCCAATTCGATAGCTCTTTGCCAACACTTAAAAGGCTTATCTTTCGCGTAAGTGATACCAGCTCCAAACAGGATATTTTCAAACGTATCATCCACAACAAATACATTTCCTGCTCCACATGTCTCAGCGATTCGCACATTTGCAGCATACGGATCATTTCCTTAAATTTGGTACAGGTGCTCAACACTCCTCGAATTGTAATCCTTATCATCAACGACTCTATATGGAATGCCAAACACCGACAATAATCTTGCCATGGGAATTATCGTCCATTTTCCCGAGCAGGACACAATAGTGGTGTCCCGAATATTTTCGAGTTGAACGCCATACTTTTGTATTAAATCTGACGAATGATGCAAAACGGCCATTTCCGAACTGCCTTCGACCAGAACGGTTCTAGATGCGAAAAATGCTTCACAGACGGTTGGGTGAAAATTCAATGTAGCTCTCAATGTTTCTCGTTCAGACTCCCGTCCTTGAAAAGGATCAACTGTCAGCTGGGTGATCTGAACCGCATCCGCCTTCCTAAATATTACTAGTGATTTAGGATCCTCAGCGACATCGATAAATACGGGCGAGTGCGTTGATATAATTACTTGATATTGATCAGAATTTGCAATGGCTCTTAATGCATCTTTCATTCTGCGCATTAAGTGCGGATGCAAAAATAGCTCTGGCTCTTCAAAGAATAAAATAGTTGCTCTATGACTGGTCTGACCTTCTTGATTTTCGAATCTAGCAGCCTGACGGCCTAAAGTTTCAATTAAAGAGAAGATTACAGATCTTTGAACTCCATGTCCTTGATTTTGAATTGGCGTCTTTACGCCGTCTTCAATCCTTAGAATAGGAGAAGCCGAGATAGCCTTGCCTAAATCAGTATCTTCCATTTCAAGGGTAATTCGTGCTGGAAATAACGAAGAAATACTTTTGGTTAGGTGATTTTCTAGGTCACGAACTTCCCCTAATTTTTGCTCGGTGGAAGAAATCCTTGTTTGAAGGGCTGCGACAGCTTCTGTTAAATTTTGAAACTCTTGAGTCCGCTCTAATGCAGGAACTAGCACCGAATTTACAAGACGACCGAAAGCAGTTTTGGCAGCAGCAGAAGCTTCTTCTGTTGGATCAAGAACAGCAGGTATTTCAATTGGGAGCGGAATCGCCTGTTGCAAAGCAGAGTCAATGCTAATGCCTTCATCGCTCCACTCGTCATCTCCAATTTCAATTAAATGAAGTGCGGATCGGCGAATTTCCGTTTTTATTTTTTCCTGATTCGCTTTTGTTTTGTACTGGGTTTGATTTGTAATTCCAATTCCGGTCGCTATAGTTTGAATTTCCTCTGAAAGATCAGCCCATTTATCGGCCCATCCTTGAATGACTTCAGCTCTCTTTTTGCACGAATATTCACACGATGCTTTAGATTTTTCTAATTCGTATGTCGAAAGATATCTTAAGTGGACAGCATCATTATATACCAGATTAGAAATTCCCGGTTTTGCCCGCTCCCATTCTTTTAAGTCGGTAAAAATCATTTCTATTTCAATAGGATTTTGTGTATTTTTGTTAGGCCAATCATCGAGTTGAGGCTTTTGATTTGATAAAGCCATGTTAATTGCTCGAATTGCAGAACTTTTGCCACTGTTATTTTTCCCTATGAATGTTGTGAAAGAGTGGAAGTTAATTGTCAGCTCATCGATCCCACGAAAATTTTTAATTATTGCAGTGGTTAGTTTCATTTTTTCCTCAATTAATATAGTGGTAAATAAAAGGTAAGATATGTTTAATTAATAATATATTATTTATAATGCGAACTAGAGGAAGATCTAGTAACTCGCTGAATGCGACGAGACTTTTCAGCAAAGTAGGTCTATCAATGAGTGAAAAATTAGTTAAAAAGCGGGACACAAGAATCAAAGAAACGAAAAATATTTTTCTAGCGATACATTCGCGCTGGCCGCATCATTTCAAATAAAATAGAGCCATTTATTCTAATTTCGTCTTAGAGAGAGCGCCCACAGCCCATATATATAGGAGGGCGAATTTTCTGAATCGATGTTTTTTTTTGAATTATTTGGTTTTACCAACAAGCTGCTCATTGATTTGTCGCATGCTAATAAGACCCATTCTCAGCGAATGATGGGCTTTCTTTTGAAGATCAATAATCGCGGATACCACAGTGACCTGAATCTTGTTTTAATATATTGCTTGTACTGAAATTAGGTTCACGTCAGATGGTCAAAGAGCAATGAAAGAATCATTAAACCAAGATTAAATAGTCTGTTCTGTCTTTGGGTATACAATTTGTTGATCCTTGGTAATCAGAATAGTCTCACGTGAGTTGGCTCCAAAGATTGCGAGATTGTAAATCAAAATATTGAAAAGTTTTTCATATCATCTTCACAACAATGAGATTTAGAAAGATCCCAATTATATTGACTATCACAAGTACGACTGTCTCGCGTTTTGTGGGCTTTCTAGTGTTTAGGAAAACTAAAGAAATTAGGACTAAAATTCCAACTATTCGCAGACAATATTGATTATTCAAAGATAGATGCTCCAAAATGGCATTTGCTTTGGACTCGAAATTAGGAGCATCCATGCGGATTTGTACTGCTAGTGGGCGAATATCATGAATTGTTTTTATTTGGTTTAGAAATGCCAAGTAATGGCCAGCAAAAATTGAAAGTGGCAGCAGTAGCAACAGGAACTCTTTAAAAAATCTCAATCTTTTATTGTCCTGTAACTCTGTTCGTATTTTTGTTTGCAGCTTTGTCAAAATTGTCATGATATTCCTCGTAGCCAGGGGAAAAAGCAAACGACAGCCAACCGAATATGCCAAGTTGGTAGTCATGTGCATGCTTAAGCTCGTGTGTTAAAATTCCAACATACTGACCGACTCGTTGATTACAGCCTTCGGTCCCAACATTATCAAGTTGGCTAAAATCTAGTAGTACCAATGAAGGTCCGATGGCAGCACCAGAGTAGCCCTGAGGCAGGTTGGAATTCCAAAAAACTGGATCCAAGCCTTTCAAAAGGTCAGGATCATTCTTTTTAAGCCATTCTAGCGCTATTGTTAAGTCCTTTTCGGTCAGCCCGCTTGGATCGATGAAGTTAGTTGGATCATTCGAAACATAAGCGTTCAAATTCGTATCTCCACCTGCAAATAAAATCGGATCTTTCGCTGTCCATCTTTGCAGTTCATTATCATAATCCCTGGCTCCGAAACGAACAAGGCCAGTATCTGGATCGTGAAGTCCTCCAGCAAACCCGAATGGCTGGAATCCCGGATTTGAATCGTTCAGTAAATATCCAAACTCGCCATAAAATCGGCTTTGCGGGACGGATCCGTCTTCGGTATTCACGACAAACAACACCGAGCCCACCTGATTTTTGATAAATCGATAAGTCACACCATCTTTGATCATGAGATCAGGAGAATGTCCCTGAGAAGCGTAGACGAAAACCGATTTTGGAGAGCCATCCGGATTCATTTCTCCGATCAAGCGGTCGCTAAAGTCATAAGCATATAAGGATTGCAGAACAGAATTCTTGTAGCGTGCAACTCGATGTCCTTCACCATCACGAAGATACCTAAACTCAGTGCCGTCGGATTCCTGAATTCTCTTCGTCTGCCCGAAAAGATCATACTCCAGCAAAGTCACGCGGCCATCATTTCTTCGTTTAGCCGACAGCGTGCCATCTGGTGTGTATTCAGCCGTCATGTAGTCATAAGTTTTCAATCGATCCTGCGCATCAAATGTCGCATTGATAACTGTGCCAGCAAAATCGGTTTTAGTTCGATTGCCATTGGCATCGTAGGTGTAATTTTCCACTGAGAAGCCATTGACCGAAGATCTGGTAAGACGGCCAGCCTGGTCATATTCAAAGTCATAGGCCGTCGTGCCGTTATAAGTTCTTCGCTTAACGCGGCCCAAGTCATCATACACGTAATCCAAAGTCAGGAAAGGGGAGCCATTGACAGTTGTTTCCTCTTTAACAAGCTCGCCAAATCCATTGTAAGATCGGGTTGTCAGAACAACACCGCTTTGCATGCTGAGAATTCTCCCAGTCAATGTATCCCGGACGATTTCCATGTTCCCAGCTTGGGTCAGAAGTTCGTCACCGTCGTAGGCAAAGTTTACTGTCACGCCGCCGACCGTCTGAGATTTTTTGAGAACTCCTTGTGGTGTGTAGGTTTGCTCCACTTGGTAGTTGGCGCCAGCGACCGAGTAGCTTTTGCTTAAAGGCAATGGCCCATCATACAAGTAAGAAATCGAGGCAGACTCGGTTGTCAGTGATTGCACCAAAGACTTTTGTGGATAGTAAGTCGCCGAAAGTCTTGAGCCATCCGATCCCGTGATACTCAGTAAATGCCCCGTCGACGGAATATAGCTGTAACTTAAAGTTCTTCCGTCCGCATTGATCTTCTGAGCTAATTGTTTGTCAAAGTTATAGATAAACTTCGTTTGTCGTCCTGCGCCCGGCACATCCGGCGCCTGATAGACTGACAAAAGGTCAACCAAGCTGTAAGTCAGTTCATGCAAAATCCCAAGAGCGTTTGTGATGCTTGAGAGATTTCCGTTGTTGTCGTAATTGAATTGTGTGTTTTCGCTCTTTGCATTAATGGATGCAAGCGTTCTTCCAGACGCATTGTTCGTCAAAGTCGTTGTCTGACCAAGCGGATTTTTGATCGACGTCATAAATCCATACTGATCATACTGCATTTCAGTGACGCGATTTCCTTGAGTCATTTTCGACAGGCGGCCACGGCTGTCATAGCTCAACTCGACTGGAATATCGTTTCCGTTTTGCATTACGACCGGTCGGGTCTGAAGATCTGTTTGAACAAGAGATTTTCGACCTTCGGCTGTTGTGCGATTCCAAGTTCGTGAACTCGATTGATAGGTCGTGGCAACAAATCCATAGTTGTTGATGTAAGTCGAGTCGGTGAAGCTGAAGTCGAAGAGACTGTTCAGGGAGTTGTAGTTGCGCTCGGTGGTGACTTGATTCGTTGTCGTCAACGCTAAAGATGAGCGGAAAAAGGAAGTATAGGGAATTGTCGTCATTCCGCCCAGGCGGTTGTCATATTTGACCCTAGAGTTTTCATAGTGTCCTTCTGGATAGCTTGAGCTTTCATAACCTTGGTCAGAATAAATTCGAGTCGCTGCGTTGTTGAAAGATATGTAAGACTCTGTTTGCCCATGAGATAGCGTGCGGCTGAAAAAGTTAGTTGATACACCTTCGCGTGTTTGTCGCGATGACCCGTTGTTAAAATCTATATATCTTTGCCATCCGCCGGCCGGATCGGTGGCTTTGGCAAGGCGGCCCACACCATCAAAGTCATAATGCGTACCGACCCCATTTGGTTTGATGAAATCCGTCAGAAGGCCGCCGGTTCGATAAAGCATTTGATAAAATTCGCCAGTTGGATAAGTGACTTTTGCTAAATTTCCTAAAGGATCAAGCTGTATTCCGAAACTTTGCAAGTCGGGTGTAATGATGGCAACAGGATCTCCAGATCTATCGCGGGAAATTTGAGTCAGGCGAATACACATCCTTTCATAAACATTTTGTCAATTTGGCGAAAGTTAAAAAGCGCATTTGTTAAACAAGGGCAGTCAGAGCGGAAGTAACACCAGAGACTAATATTCTCTCGTGCAGTATTAATCGGTTTTTTCTCCTCCGAACCAGCCGTATCCACGCCGGCACATCCATACGCCGAACCAAAGTATCATTAGTAAAATTGAGATATTTGCAATATCTGCAGAGCCGATACGCGTGCTTCCGCCCGCTGCGATATCATCCCTATACACAGACACCATAATCCAGGAGTATATCGGCGTGCATACAAACAAAAGTAATGGTCCACCGAATTTGTATATTTTCGTTGTGAGTACCTCATCGTTCAATAAACTCAATCATCTACTCCTTCGGGGGGCAATCAAGTTTAGGTGTTAGTGCTTGGGGGTACGGACTAGGAGGACTTAGTAGCGCAGTAAGGCCTAAATCAATTCCCAGCCCAGTAAGTGTTCCAACAAATCCAGAGCCGAGCTCTGCCGTGAGTAGTCCGGTCAATGAGGTAGCTGTTGCGAGGGCAGCGGTTCCTGAAGTCAAAACGGCTGCGCCACCGGCAAGAGCGCCAAGTCCGAAAGTAGCTGCCGCGTTACTACGTGTAAGCGTGCCTGCAAGATAAGATCCCGTAACATTTGCTACGCCGCCAACGACAGCGCCAACCACAACAGCTGCACATAGAGGGCATTTTCCATTGGGATCAACGAAGTTCGTTGGGTCATTAGACACATAAGTGTTCAAATTCGTATCTCCACCGGCAAACAATATCGGATCTTTTGCCGTCCATCTCTGTAGTTCATTATCATAATCTCTAGCGCCAAACCGAACAAGGCCAGTATCTGGATCATGCAGTCCTCCAGCAAATCCAAATGGCTGGAATCCAGGATTGGAATCATTCAGTAAATATCCAAACTCACCATAAAACCGGCTTTGTGCGACTGAGCCATCGTCGGTATTCACGACAAACAGAACCGAGCCTACCTGGTTTTTAATAAATCGGTAGGTCACGCCATCCTTAATCATGAGGTCAGGCGAATGGCCTTGCGAAGCATAGACGAAAACCGATTTTGGAGAACCATCGGGATTCATTTCTCCGATCAAGCGTCCACTAAAATCGTATGCATATAGTGATTGAAGGACTGAGTTTTTATATTTAGCAACTCGATGTCCTTCGCCATCACGAAGATACCTAAACTCAGTGCCGTCGGATTCCTGAATACGCTTCGTCTGCCCGAAGAGATCATACTCCAGTAATGTCACGCGGCCGTCGGTTCTTTTTTTGGCCGACAATGTCCCGTCGGGTGTGTATTCGGCAGTTAGGTAGTCATATGTTTTCAGTCGATCCTGGGCATCAAAGGTTGCATTTATCACTGTGCCGGCAAAATCAACTTTTGTGCGGTTACCATTCGCATCGTATGTATAGGACTCTACTGAGAAGCCATTAACGGAAGACCTAGTGAGGCGGCCAGCTTGATCATACTCGAAATCATAGGCGGTCGTACCGTTATAGGTTCTTCTCTTAACTCGGCCTAAATTGTCATACAAATAGTCCAAGGTAAGGAATGGTGAGCCATTAACAGTTGTTTCCTCTCGGGAAACTTCGCCGAATCCATTGTACGAACGAGTCGTTAAAACCACACCACTTTGCATGCTGAGAATCCGGCCAGTCAGAGTGTCTCGAGTTATTTGCATATTTCCGGCTTGGGTTATGAGTTCATCGCCGTCATATGAAAAATTAACGGTTAACCCGCCAACTGTTTGCGAATTGTTGAGTAATCCTTTTGCGGTAAAAGTTTGCGCGACTTGGTAGCTCTTGCCTTGGACTGAATAGGTTTTTGTTAATGGATAATTGCCTTCATATGTATAAGCTATCGATGCTGATTCTGATGACAGCGATTGAACTAATGTTTTTTGCGGAAAATAAGAGATAGATAAACTCGAGCCATCTGATCCTACAATGTTGGCGAGTTGGCCAGTCGCGGGTTCATATAAATAATTCAATGTTTGGCCACCGGCAATTAATTTTTGCTTCAGTCGTTTATCGAAATCATAAATGAATTTCGTTTCCCGTCCTGCGCCTGGCGCATCAGGAGCTTTGTAGACTGATAGCAAATCAACTAAACTATATGTCAGTCCATGCAAGATTCCTAAGGCGTTCGTGATGGTTGATAGATTACCATTGTTGTCATAACTGAAGCCTGTTGTTTCACCGCGCGCATT
>CBIHPB010000064.1:0-13744 GCA_966211485.1 uncultured Bdellovibrio sp. | reverse complement strand
TCCGGCCGATGATTTCTTTTTCTGTGCTGACGATAAATTTGAAGCGTGGGTGGCGATTCACTTTCAGAATTTGGATCACAGAAAGTTCGCGGTCGACTTGGATCCCTTGCTGAGTTCCCAAGTTGACCGTCACCATATTTCCTTTGCGGCTAAGGATCGTACCGGCATAAGGAAGGCGAGATTTCATCTGGCGATACATGTTTTCCAATTGAGTGCGCAGATCTGAGATTTCAAAGCGTTCGTAGTCTTGCAGATTTTCTTGGGAAACGATCAGGCCATCTTTGGCCAAAAACAAATTGAGCTTAATCGAAATGCCTTTGGGTCCTTTGGTCAGGCGACCGCTGAGCAAAGCATCAGCGTTCGCTTTCGCTAAGGCGGCCTTCACCGCTTCGGGTTTGTCTTCGAATTCTTCCGGTGTTGTTTGAATCGCATCAGGGTAAGTGCGAGAGTTCCACTGCCGGTCCGCTTCGACGATGCTGCGAAGTTGAAGAGTCAAAGGCTTTCCATAAATTTGCGAGACGTTATCAGCCAGCGGAGCGACGGTGACATTTTTAATTGTCAGCGAATCATCGACAGAATTCTTGAGAACTGTCTTCTGGCCATAGGTCTGAGAGGTGAAAAAGGAACCCAGAAGCAGAAGAAACAAAGCGGATGTTCGTCGCAATTTATTTATCATGCAATACATTATGAGCTGAGAGGGAAGACGGGTCAAATTCTCTTCAAGCTTGGTGCAGTTTTCTCCGAAAACAGAGCATGCGATTTTTCTTTTCAGCAGCTGGCTTCATCTTGATTTCTCAATTGGCATTTGCGCAAATTGATATGTCATCTGAGCTGTTGCTGCAGCCTTCTTCTGCGCAGGCACCGGATTCAGCTGGACTTGAATCGGGTCGATACAAGACAGGCAAGGGGACCAAAAGTCCTGCTTCGCAAAGTTCAGCAGACGGTATGACGGTGAAACTGAAAAAAGTGAAGAGCCTTCCGGGAAAGAAAGTTTCCGGATCCGAAGTTTCACTGGAAAAAGATCTAGGGCAGACCAAATCGGTCGTGGTGTCTCCAACCACTGTTTCCACAACATCCACATCGACTTCCACATCCACGACTGTGAAAGCGGCGACGAAACCGGAAACAGAAGTCGGCAAGCTTCTTTTTACAGATGCTCCGGCGGCCAAGCCGGCGACCAAATCTGAAGCAGCGAAGGTTGTGGAATCTGCAAAACCTATAGAAACAAAATCTGCTGAAACGGCACCAGTTGTAACGGCAGTTCCTGCCTTGGTTGGCAATGCGAATGCTGAAAATTCGGATTCGAATGAACCTTCAGTTATGGATCAGGTTGAAAACATGGTCTTGGGTGGACGGACCGATCAGGTCGAAGCCTACAAAGAGCAAATTCATCCCGACGATATCCGTATGAACCGCATCGAAGTGACTGTGGCGCCAGGCGTAGTTTCGAATCAGTCGAAGTCCAATTACTCGTATCGCAATTACAACACCTTCTCTCCGAAAGTCTCTCTGGGCGCGAATTTCTGGCTGACTCCGTTTATGGGTCTATATGGAAATTACACGACCTCGATGGGATCGGACGTGGTCAGCGATTCGGGTGCGGGCTCGCGGGTTTCGGCTCAGCATGAATGGACGGAAATTGGTTTTGATATTCGCAAATTCTTTGGCATGTCTCGCAAATCCAATTCACTGCAATTTGGTTTGCATCTTTCGGAATACAAATTCTCAGTTCCAGGGGATGACACTCATCGTGTGAGCTTGCGCTCGTCAGGATTGGGACTGCATTTGTTTACGCGTGTGCCGGTGGCTCCATCTTATGCTTGGGTGTTTGGTGGAAAATTGATTCCGCGTGTGCAGCATTCGGAGTTGGCAACAGGAGTGGATTTGTCTTCGGGTCAAATCGGCGAGTCAACGCGTGTGGATTTGACCGTTGGTGGCGAGCTCAAGCTTGCGAGACAGAATCAGATCACTTGGGATATCACTTCCTCTTTTGAAAAGAACCAGTTCAATGGCCAGGCCAATCTGGCAGATCCCGAACGGGGCGCGGCTCCGAAGGGTGTGTCGGTCGAGAACAGCTTCTTCTTGTTCTCGCTGGGTTATCGCTGGGGCCAGTAACTTTTCCATCCGTTCAAATATAAACCCGGGGCTTTGGTCGGGCCGGACTCTGCGGCTGTGGCATCCGCCTTTTATCTTCGAATAAAATAGAATCATGGCAACCCGAGTTCTCATTGCAGATGATGCAGGTTTTATTCGTGAAATTCTCACCCAGGCTTGCGAAGCCTTGGGCGTGATCGTGGTTGGTGAGGCCGTGCATGGCGAGCAAGTCGTCGATCTGGCTGAAACCTACAGACCCGATGTCATCATCATGGATCTGGTCATGCCGCGGATGAATGGTCTTGAGGCCACTCAGCGTATTCTGGAGATGATGCCTGAGACGATCATCATTGCCTGTTCGAGCATGGCGGATGAGACGACGCTGAAGCAGGCGTTGGATATGGGTTGCAAAGCGTTTCTGCGCAAGCCGTTTACCAGAGCAAGTTTAAAGCAGGTATTTCAGCAAATTGAATCGCAGCGAAAGGGGTCCAAGCATGCCTGAGTTGATGTTTGTTCTAAAATCCTTGGCCATCACAGTCGTCATCATGATTGGTTTGCAGGTGAAGATCGGAAATACAAGTCTGGAAGAGTCCGTCCATCAATGGGTTCAGACATCCAGCATTTCCAATTATGTGCACAGTGTTTCTTCAGGAGCGGTGCTGGCGATTCGAAATACAGCCGCAACTGCGAAAGAATTTGTCGCTGAAACTTTCGGACACGAAAGTAGCGCGCAAAAAGCTGGGCGCTTGAATTTCGATTTCAAGCGCAGCCAGAAATATCAAAGCGAACAAGAGAACAAATAAAAACCGCGAGCCTTAGCCGCGGTTATCAGTACCCTGAGCTTTTGCCACTTTGTCAGTTTTCAAAGCCGGCTGAGGAGCTGGTGCTTTTTGCTGATAGTATCCAGACCAGTCGATTCGCTTTTCGTGCATCGTCGGACCTGAGGCTTCACCCTTGCGTTGCGCGCAAGTCGAGCCAGTGGCCGCCAATGCCTGCCACGAAACAAAAGCAACAAGAGCTGCGAGAATCACAGTTTTCATAATGGTCTCCTTGGATAGACGGGGGCCTATCTACTAGGATGTATAGCGAACCTTGTGCCAGAGTGAGAACCATGGAAACCATGAAAAAAGCCCTCTTTTCGAGGGCTTAAGCAAGTGTCTCATTATGAGATTGGATCAATCTTAGACAGCTGGGAAGCGAAAATCGGCCCCCAAGCGGGATTACTGTGCGCCAGTGCCCGTGTTCTGCACCGGAACGGTTCCAGCGCCTGTTCCCAAAGACTGAAAAGTAGCTTCAGCACGAGCATGATCTTGAGCTGCCTGTAGACCGTTTTCGTTGTCCCCATCGGGATTAAGTTTGCAATCGCACTCGTCGGTATCGGCACCTTTGGTGCCGCCAATGACTGCTGGTGCTGCCTCTGATAAGGCGGTTTCGGCAAAGCTAGGTGAGGCGATCAGGAGAAGTGCCAGGACTGTTCCGAAAATTGTTTTCATGTTTTCTCTCCTTTAATCTTATTGGAAAACTTCGGCCGTCGCAGGGGCGATGACATCAAGAAGGTTGTTGAAAGTGCTGGCTACTTGCATGGCGACTGTCGGACCTTCAGCGCTGTTCACTTTGTCGATTTCGCCGCTGGCCTTGTAGGAAACTTTGATTGTTCCCAAACCTGGGCGGGTCACGATGGCTGGTTTTCCGAAGCGCTCTTCATACTCGATTTTCACGATCTTCTTAGCTTGATCGGTGATTGTGGCGATACGACCACGTTGATCGTAAGTCATTGTCACCTTCTGGCCGTCGGAATTCTGGGCGAAAACCAGATTTCCTTTTGGATCGTATTTAAAGTCGGCTCGGCGAGTGAGCGTGACTTTGCCTTTTTCATTGTTGTAAACGCTGGTGACCTGGCTGACTTTGCCAGTCTTGCTGTCATATTCAAATGAAAGCTTGGCGGTGTCGCTGGTTTTCACGCGGACTTGACCATTATTGTAGTACTCGTAAGTGAAGCGTTCGTTGTTGCGGCGGATAGCGATCGGCTTGCCGTAAACTTCGTGGTAAGTGATGTCGGTCACGTTTTCGTTCACAGTTGAAGCCACACGAGACAGGAACATCTGACCGTCTTTGCGTTCGGCGTACCAGAATTCATGTTTCGAATTGTTGACGACTTCTTTTCCGCAGACTTTCTTTACTGATGACCAGTAGTGCATTTTTGGATCTTTTTCGTCAAACTCGTACTTGTAATCCTCTTTACACTTCTCACGGTCAACGAAGCTTGTGACCCAGTCGTTCTTTTTGTCGTAGGTCAGGGCGATGAATGTGTTGTCCGGATAAGTCGCCTTGGTCAGGTTGTGAACGTCATCGTACTCGTAAGCGAAATTGGTTCCGAAGGCCGTCTTCACGCTGCTGAGGTCGTTCAGATTGTTGAATTTGTACTCGGCATTCAGACCGTTCGGGCCCGAGATCGTTTTAACTTTTTTGTTTGTGTACAGCTTGAACGTCAGTTTACGACCGTTGTTATCTGCGATTTCCTTCAGGCTTCCACCGTCGTAGTCCAATTTCAGATAATTTCCGTTTTTGTCGTACATGTGGGTCATCTTGCCGTCTTTATCGAATCGCATGAAAGATCCGTCCGGCAGATTTCGAGTGTAAAGACCTTTCGAGAAAATGATGTTCTCGACTTCGCGGCCGTTGGCGAAGAATTGGGTGCCTTCCTTGATTGGCAGCGCGACTTTATAGGCGAAGGCGAACTTTGAACGAAGGTCATGGTCGGTTGCCAAGTCTTCAGCCAGTTTTTTCAACGTCTTTTCATCCGGCTTCTTGGCGGCTTTTACTTTTTCAACGATTTGCGCGACGGTCTTGTCGATTTCTTTTTTACCGAACTCGCGAGGCGTGAAGTAGATCTCTTGACCGGCTCCGCACTCGGTAAGCTTGATATTTCCTTCCGCTGTCAGTTGCAGGGTCGTTTCAAAATCTGAACACCACCCGAAACCGAACATGCCATCGAACAACGATTTACTGTTGTAGGTTCGGTTGATTTTCAAATCGTAACCAGAACCCGGAACTTCCAAATCCACCCACGAGTTGGCGAAATTGGCGTTCTTCATGTCGACGATTGCGAAAGATTGAGAAGACATCAGGGCGATAAGCCCCACCACTGAGAACAGCGACAGTTTTTTCATCCATGAACCTCTGATTGCTATTACACTTTGATTTTAACTATTTTTCGGATGGTTAATCCACCGATAATTTGCAGGCCGAACATCATGAACAGCATGATCAGTCCCAAGGTCGTATTGAACAGCGGCTTGATATAGCCAGGATTGACGAGTGAAAAGATCGCCAGAAGGGCAATCGGGACTAAAGTAATAATCGTTCCTTGCATGATCCCTTGCGCGGTCATCGCCTGGATTTTCTTCTCGATTTTCTGACGCTCACGAATCGTCGTGCAGATCGTGGCGAAAGTTTCGGCCAGGTTACCGCCACTTTCTTTCAGGATGTTGATCGAGGTCACGAACATCTGGACGTCTTGACGGGGAATGCGCTCGCCCATTTCAATCAAGGCCTCTTCAACGCTACGACCCAGGCGGATTTGAGACAGGACCAGTGAAAATTCTTGGCTGATGGGATTTCCCAGATTTTCCACCACGCGCTCCATGGATTGCGTGACAGAAAGACCGCTCTTCACACCGTTGGCCATGATCGTCAGACCATCCACCATCAGTTCGACGAAACGATCGCATCTGCGATTGTACATAAATTTTGTCAAAGCTAGTGGAATCGTCCAGCCGGCGGCCGTCACCATTCCACCGACGATCAGTCCGGCGATGACATTCGGTAACAGCAACAAGAAGAAAACCGAACCCAAGCCGAAACTTAGCAACAGCATCAGCATGGTCACGCGCTGACGATCGACTTCGACGAACATCAAATCCAATAGTCGAAGAACTTGCTCGCGACTGCCAAGACTTTTTGTTTGCAGGTAATTAATCGCGCGATCGGCCCACATGTAAACGGCCAAGAACACGCAAAAAGAAACTGTCGCAATCATAAACCAGTTGTTGCTCAGCAAGGACTTCATACCTTACCTCCGCCAGTTCCAGTTTTCTTTAAACCCGGTGGCATAATCGGATTCAATGCCACGCTTGGATTTGGTTTTGGTGCCGTTTGCTGAGGTTTCGGATCATTGCTGAAGATATCGCGTGAAATGACGACACCTTTTTGCTCGAGCTTTTCGATAAAAGTCGGAATCATACCAGTTGCTTGGAAAGCACCGATGATGCGACGGTTTTTATCAAAGCCCGTTTCTTTGAAACGGAAAATTTCTTGAAGTGTCACGGTCTCACCCTGCATACCGCAAACTTCGGTGATGCTGGTGACTCGACGACTTCCGTCTGACAGCCGAGAAATTTGCACGATCAAATGAACGGCGGATGAAACTTGCTCGCGAATGGCACGAATCGGAAGATCCATTCCGGCCATCAAGCACAGTGTTTCCAAACGGCCAATGCATTCGCGGGGCGAGTTGGCGTGAGTCGTGGTCATTGAACCATCGTGACCGGTGTTCATCGCCTGCAACATGTCTAGGGCCGCGCCGTCACGGGTTTCCCCGACGACAATTCGGTCCGGACGCATACGCAAGGCATTTTTAACCAGATCGCGAATCGTCACAGCTCCGGTGCCTTCCATATTGGAAGGGCGGGTTTCCAGTCGCACGACGTGCTCTTGCTGCATTTGCAATTCGGCCGCGTCTTCCACGGTGACGATACGTTCGTTGGACGGAATAAAACTGGAAAGCATGTTGAGTAAACTGGTTTTACCGGATCCGGTGCCACCTGAGATGACCACGTTCAAACCGTTCTCGACACAGATTCGCAAGAAGTCGATCATCGGTTTTGTCAGTGAACCATACTCGATATATTTTTCTGGTGCGATTCCACCTTTTTTAAATTTACGAATAGTCAGTGCCGGTCCGTCAATCGACAATGGCTCGATCACGGCGTTCACACGACTGCCGTCTTTCAAGCGGGCATCGACATAAGGAGTTTTCTCGTCGATTCGGCGACCAAGTGGCGTCACGATACGCTCGATGACATTTCTGAGGTGCAGATTCGACGTGAAAGTCACAGGACTGACCTGAACTTTACCGGCTTTTTCCACGAAGATTTTTTTGTAACCATTAACCATGATCTCGGTCACGGATGGGTCGGCCAAAAGATCTTCCAGCGGTCCCAAGCCCAAGGCTTCTTCCAAAACTTCTTTGATCGCACGCGATCGGTCTTCACGCTGCATACCAGGTGATTCGCGATCGACGATTTGGGTAATGCTTTGCAAAGTCTTTTGGCGAAGAGCGGCCTCTTTTGCCGGATCATTGTTAGTCTCAGTGATCCCTTTTTTCAAATCCATCGCCTTAATCAATTCGTTGTGGACACGGATTTTTAAAGCGGTGCGAACATCGACGGATTCTCCACCGGCTGCCGTCGGTGATGCAGATGTTGCTGTGGTTGCTGTCGCTGGGGCTTGTGGACGGCTAAGACTTTTCAGTCTCTGCAAAGGTCCACCTGTCAGACGGCGAACCATATCGTGGTAAGCAGCTGAAAGAGGCGCCTTGTTCTGCGCGATCACGAAAGGCTGTCCACGTTGAAGTGCACCCAAAGTCGTCACATCATCTTGTGGAATCATTCCCACTACTGGCAAACGCAGTGCTTGAGAAATCGTTTGAGGATTCATTCCGGACTGGCTGGCCCGGTTGATCACAAGCTGGAACATTTCCATCGGGAAAGTTGCGGTCAAAAGCTCTTGAATCAAACGTTGAGTCTGATTGATGACCAAAACTTCGGGAACAGTGACAATCGTGATGGCCGTGGCCTCACGAAGCAATGCCATCTGGAAATCTTTCAGTTCGTTGCCAAGATCGGCGACGATAAATTTAAATTGGCGCGAGAAAAATTCCAGCTGTTTTAAAAACAGCTCGATATTCACATTCAAAACTTCTTCCGGTCCGCGAACGGCGGGAAGGTAAGCCAATCCCGACGGATGCAAAGTCAAAAGCTGTGGAAGAGCCTGTGGATTCAGTGAACCTTGATATTGAGCCACCTCGGCCACGGTTTTATTCGGACGCACACCCAGAATGATATTCTGATCGCCGCAAGATTTCGCGTCGGCATCCATCAACAGGACGGGTGCACGCAGTTCCAGCATCAAGGCGGCGGCAAAATTCGCCGCGAAGACGGATTTTCCGACTCCACCTTTTCCTCCGACAACTGCGATCAAATGGCACTGAGGTCCGACTACCATGTTGCTTCCTATTCTGCTAAGCGGAACTTCTTTTTGATTTTCTCGGCACCCGATGACGCCGACGATTTGATAATCGGAGTCACAAACACCACAAACTGGCTTTGGTTGCGCTGAAAATCACGAGATGCGTACAAACTGATGATTGGATTCTTCACGCCATCTGGCGGATTGTTGTATCCGGTGCTGGTTCGGCTTTTGATCAATCCACCGATGGCCGCACTTTGACCGCTGCGAACGATAATCGCGGTTTCGATCGAGTTCGTGCTGGTCAGAGGACCCGCCGAAGTTTGGCCCAAGAACGCATCAATCTTAAAGCTGACATCCATACTGATGGAATCCGATCGCTCGCCCAAAATAATAGGTGTGATTTTGGAAGCAATTCCCACAGGCTTAAACGCTGTTGAAACACCTTTATCTGTCGCGATCGAATAAGGCACATCCGAGTAAGCGTTGATCGTTCCGGTTTTTCCGTCTTGCACGATCATGGTTGTACTTTCCAAAACGCGGGCATGACCGTGAGTCTTCGCCCAGTTCAATTTTGGAATCAAATTGCTGATCGTCGCCATGATCGAAGTTCCGACACCACCGCTAGTATTGCTACCGCTTTGGATGGTCACGCCAGATCCGTCGTTGATTTCAGGAGTAAACTGGAAACGGAAGTTCTTTCCGTAGTCCTTTTTCAATTCCACATAGTGAACAACCAACTGAATGATTTTTCCTGGAGGCGGCGGAGCCGAGGCCTTGATCGTGATCAAGTTGATCACGCCATCATTAGCAGCCTTGGGACGTTTGACTGCTCCATCCATTTCCGCTTTTTCAACGATCAAAGCCGGAACATAGGTCTTTGCGATAATTTCCGCGCGGTTTTTTTCATCTTCGCTGCTGGCCACACCCTGAAGAATGAACTTGTCATTCACGGCGCGAACTTCGATTTCGGGATTGTTGATATCGCGAGCAATGAATTCAGCGATTTTCTTTTGCGCCAGCGGGGACAGTGTCACCAAAGACGACGCTTGATCGCCGAACTGGCTGACGACGTTGTAAATACGGTTCATATCGCGCGGAAGTAGGATCTGTCCGTCGACCACAACCTTATTATTGACGATCTTGATATTGATACCTTCGATATCGCCCAACAGAGATTGAATCTCGCGAACGACCGCATCCAATTTGGACTTGCGAACCTCGACGCGGAATTCAGCCACGATTTTCTCGGTCTTCATTTCCTTGATGGTGAAAGTACAAAGACCTTCACGCTTTGGAATAAAGCGCAGAGAATCGATCGCCTCTGAATATAGTGCATCGGCGATTCCCAACTTTTTACAGTCACCGCCAGATTTGAATGGCTTTGGCACCGGAGGAAGCTTTTCATCCGTTTCAATTCCCAGAGTCAGACTCAGGAACTTGCGCGGACGCGCTGGCAGTTTTTCTTCTTCTTCCTGTGCAAAACCGGGACGGGAAATCACAAAAGAAAGAAGCAGAACCAATAATGGCACTGTCCGAACTAATGATTTCATTTACTCCCCCTTATAAGATACCCACTGAAACCCAAACCCCAAAAAACCTATGCGAAACTAAAAATCCCGATAACCGTTCTTTTTCTTCTGCGGCAAAGTTGTCGGAATCGCAGCTCGCTGTGGCGGCAATGGTGCCACCTGCTGTTGCGGAATCACGACCGGCGGAGCAGCCATCGGAGGCGCTGTCTCAAGACTAGCACTTGGGCGTCCAGTGACGCTTTCAGCAGTCGAGCTCGGCAGGCGCGGTGGAACCGCACGATCGTTCGGATTTCGCAAAGTGAAAAAGATATTTGATGGCGCTGTGGAAATGATGAAGATCAAATCCTGCGCTTCTTTCGGTGTCGCTTCGATCGTCAGCGAGTTGTACTTGGTATCGCTGGTCAGCGGAGTCAGAACTTTGTTTCCCGCATTGTCGGATTCAACCGTGCGAGGCAAAGAGTTCACAACGTTCACACCGGTTGCCAAGACAACCACGTCCTGCATGATCATGCTGACTTCACGTCGTTGTGACATTCCTTTGCCGATATCAGTCGCGGCATAAATGTCGATGCGATCACCTGGGCGAATCAACTTCGCCACGCCACGGATTTCATCCACAGGCAAAGTCACCGCACGTTTGCTAGGTGCGACTTGCAAAGCGATTCCGGTTTCTGGTCCTGGCAAAAGAAGTTTACTATCCAAAATCTGCTCGCCCTTTTTGATCGCTTTACCTGCGACCTGACCGACAGCCAATTCTGGATCTTGCAAGGCTCCTGGTTCGATAAAATCAACAGGACGCTCATCGACATACAACATGGTGTCGTCGATGGTGCTCATCTCAGGAATATTTTGCTTGGCAAGAACAACACTTTTCTTTGTTCCGTAGACCTTGTCGTACTCGGCCTTTTTCTCTTGCGAGTAAGAATACAAAAGAAATGCGGCAAACAAGCCAGCCCCTAAGGATATCCAGAGTGTTCTTGATTCGTTATTCATAGTTGCATCCCCATTGCGTTAACCCCCACATGCCGCCACCAAACACATGCCGTAGGCGCTTCGCACCCAGGCCGGATTGACCCCTTCGTCAATCCCTGATTCGGTGGCCCTGCGGCCCTCGATGATTCCTTTATCCTTTTCGTGTTCACTTGGTGATCCCACTTCGTTGGCAACAGCACGGATGTCCGAAAATTTCACCGGACGTCGGGTTGCATAGAAGCGTGTCGCATCGACCGGAGTCGTTTCGCTTTTGATCACGTGAAAGCGCTGCTGAGATTTGGTGTAAGTAAATGAAACTTCACTGCCGACGGCATCCCGCAGATAAGTCAGGTCTGAACGATTGCGGAAAGTTTCAAAGGCGTAGTTCCGTGCCCCGATGGAATTCATAATGCCCGAATGAATCAGGCCAAAGAATCCCAGGGAGAAATTGACGATCAAAATGAAGATCGCCAGGATCGGAATAATTTCAAGAATTGCATTACCGCGAGAGTTCTTCAGAATTAACATCCGTTGTCCTCCCATGGTGTGGCGATGGCCGTATTTTTTTTGAATCGAGAAAAGCGACCGGCGCCGTCAAAGTTCCAAAGCTCTTCTTTGCGCTGATCCATATAGTCCTGGCATTCGCGCAGACTGACCTCGCGGATCAGAATGGCATTGAGCCGGGCGGAAAAGCTGTCGTCCTCTGGTTTCACGTCGCCAACCAATGGCAGACGAAGTTCCAGGATTTTTGCTTTCAAAGTGGCGCGAACGCCTTGGAGATTTTTCTTGGGATCGGTGCCGCCATATTCACGCTCGAAATTCACGCCGTTTCCAGAGCGAATTTCCAATTGTGTAGGCGATGAAATCTCATACCAACCATTGCTAAACAATGGCGCCATGGCAGGACTTCCGATCAATTGGCCGAATTTATTTTGAGCAGCCTTTTTCTGAGCCTCAACATCAAAGTTGGCGGCGGCATGTGCGCGCGAAGCCGAGAAGACCGCATACTGCGACACTTCCACGACGGATAAAGTGAGTGACAGCGAAAATGTCAAAATCGTGAGGCCAAAGGCGATCACGATAGCGATAAGGAATTCGACTGTGACAAAACCACGTTGGTTTTTCATTTCATTCACTCTAGCGGCCGATACGACAAGATTCGATTGGCCGAATTTGGATGGTACCCAGGTTTGCAACCATCCCATGTTCCACATTCAATCATCCCGGACAGGGTGGCCCAGGGTCTTCCAATTAAATTCTGTGCAAACTGGCTGTCCTTCAGAAATCCAATGGCCATCAGACCCATGGAAACCCCAAGCGCCAGAAGCAAAATCATTTCAACAAGAATCTGACCTTTTTGATTCTTCGCCGGGTGTCTCATCGAACCCCCGTGAAAACAAAACTGGTCAGAAATCCGCACAACAATGCCGTTGAAAAAGCAACCCGATGGGCATCTTGGGCCGGAAGTTTGGTGCGGCTAAAAACCGTGCGCAGGTTGTTCAGGAATGCTTTTCCTTCACCTTTGCGCAGAATCTGTCCCACACCGATCAGCGATCCCCAAATCAAAGCCCCCATCAATGCCAGCAAAATCTGCTGCCAGTTCAGGAGGACCGAGACAGCGATGAAGAGCTTCACATCATCGCGACTGACCATTTTCATCAAGACCAAGGGAACAATCGCTGTCAGTGCAACCAAAATAGAAAGTCCGGCCATCATCACACCCGACAAACCTTGAATCGCCAGCACGCAACTGAGTCCAAAAACGAAACCCAGCAACGCGATCTGATTCCGAGCTTTGTGTCCACGCAATTCGTCTGCGACTCCGGCAAGGAGTACCAGCAAGGCGAATCCTGTTTGCAAAGCTGTCCAGGTCGACATCGTTATTCCCATTGCAGGGGAGCGGTCGCGGCACCACGTTTCGAGCCGAAGCCATCTCCCGTTGTTAAATGCTTTTCCACGCGCGCCCCCAGTTTCGGTCCTGCATTGTCAAAAGACCGCTGAGGGCTTTTCACCAAAGCGCCCATGACGAAGAAAACAAACAGTCCTAAGAGGAGAATGTATTCAACGCTCATGATTCACCTTTGCTACTACTTCGTGACGTCGTCCATCTGGCCAGAGATTTCTTGCCACTTGGTCGTCAGTTTTGATTTCAAACCGGGTCCGAAAACCACAAGTGCACCAACAACGATTGCGATCAACAATACGTACTCGGCAGTTCCCTGACCGCGTTGATCTTTCAACATCCGTTTGCTGAACTTCTTCAATTTTTTCATGTAGATCCCCCTTCGTATGGTTAACATTTGAGGTCTTCGCCTCATCAACTGTCTTATCGGCTCATTTTGGAAAAACCCTGAGGCTTTCAGCAGATAAACCCCAGACTGGACATTCGTTGGTCGGCTTGTTTCCCCCTGCTTGCCGACTGTCTAAAAATCTTTAGACAAATGTCTAGTCCCGAAGCCCATAAAACCAAGTCAGACCGCGGGCTTCGTCTGGATATAAAGAATTGCAAAAAGCAGGACCTGTCTCAGATTGAGACAGGAAATAGAAAAGGCGGCCCCCGAAAGGAAATTTCGAGGGCCGTAGAGACAGACTTCGCTTCAAGAAGCTTTTTCTGATGAGGCTGAAATTTCTTTGGCTGAGGTGGAAGATTTTTTTCCTCCAAGAAATTTGCCAAAGAATCCCTCCTGGCCAGTACGGATCTCAACCTTACGAGGCTGGGCCGTCACTTTTTTGGGAAGATACAGTTCGAGCACACCATTTTCGTAACGAGCTTCGATCTGATCGATCTGGATGGACGTCGGAATCGTGAAGCTGTGCTTGAAAAAGCCATAGGCTTTTTCATACCGCTGAAATCGGTACTTTTTATCCGATTCCATCTCGCGCTTTCGTTCTCCTGA